>JBGSUZ010000296.1:0-3960 GCA_041753235.1 Acidaminobacteraceae bacterium | reverse complement strand
AACGCAACTGACTCGTAAAGACGTTACAGAAATAGTCATTGCCACAGATGCTGGGCGTGAAGGTGAATTGGTCGCGCGCTGGATTATTGAAAAGTCTGGCGTTAAGAAACCTATTAAGCGCCTCTGGATTTCTTCTGTAACGGATAAAGCCATTCAAGAAGGCTTTAGACAACTTAAAGACGGCAAGGCCTATGAAAACCTTTACGCCTCAGCTGCAGCGCGTTCCGCCGCTGACTGGTACGTTGGCATGAACGCAAGCCGAGCACTAACTTGTAAATACAATGCCCAACTATCCTGCGGACGGGTTCAAACACCTACACTCGCTATGATTGCCCACAGAGAGAACGAAATTCAACAATTCCGACCAAAGACTTACTATGGTCTCAGCGCCTCGGCAAAAGGGCTTAAAATGACTTGGTTCGATGCCAAAAATAATCAATCTAGCAGTTTTGATGAAGCGCGTATTCAAACACTAGAAAAGCAACTTAAGGGACAGTCCTTAAAAATTGACAAGCTAGACAAAGCCCTAAAGAAGACTTATGCACCTGCACTTTATGACCTGACTGAGCTTCAAAGAGATGCCAACCACCTCTTTAGCTTTTCAGCGAAGGAAACCTTAAACATCATGCAGCGTTTGTATGAGCAGCATAAAATTTTGACATACCCACGCACGGATTCAAGATACTTGACCAGTGACTTAGTAGACACACTTAAAGATCGACTTAAAGCCTGTGGCGTTGGCCCCTATACTGCACTTGCCTTTAAAATATCTAAAGCACCCATAAAAGCTGGAAAACATTTCGTAGACGATAGCAAGGTTTCAGACCACCACGCTATTATTCCTACAGAAGAAAAAGTGATGCTTAGCGCACTGACAAATGATGAACGCAAAATTTACGACCTTGTCGTAAAACGTTTTTTAGCCGTCATGCTGCCCCCATTTGAGTATGAAGCGACTACACTTCAAGCAAAAATAGCTGATGAGTGCTTCCGCGCTAAGGGCAAGCGCATCTTACAACAAGGCTGGAAAGAGGCTTATGAAAACAGATTTGACGACGATGACGCTGAAGATGGCCTTAAAGACCAACTGCTTCCCGAACTAAAATCTGGAGAAGTCCTGCCTGTATCTTCCCTGCAAATTACTAAAGGCGTCACAACGCCACCGCCGCTCTTCACTGAGGGTACATTGCTAACAGCAATGGAAAAACCAGGTAAGTTTATGGCGACTAACGACAAGGCTCTTTTAAAAGTCCTTGGCGATACTGGCGGTATAGGTACAGTTGCTACTCGTGCCGATATTATTGACAAGATTTTAGGCAGTTTCCTTATTGAGAAAAAAGGGAAATCACTACAGATTACTTCTAAAGGAAAACAACTCCTGTCTCTTGTGCCAACGGAGTTACAGTCGCCTGAACTTACAGCGAAATGGGAACAACAGCTTGAGCAAATTGCTAAGGGAAGTCTAAAGAAGGACGTTTTTGTAGGCGACATGATGCGCTATGCCAAGACAATTGTCGCTGAAATTAAAAATTCTCAGGCTCAGTTTAAGCACGACAACATGACCCGTGAAAAATGTCCTGAGTGTGGTAAATTCCTGCTAGATGTAAATGGTAAAAAAGGCAAAATGCGCGTTTGTCAGGACAGGGAATGTGGCTACCGTAAAGGCGTTTCCAGAACAACAAATGCCCGCTGTCCTAACTGTCATAAAAAATTAGAACTTCGTGGTGAAGGCGACAACCAAATATTTGTCTGCAGTTGCGGGCACAAAGAAAAAATGGCTGCCTTTAAAAAGAGACGAGAACAGAATACGAAGGTCAACATGAACGACGTTAAAAAAATCCTCGCTGAACAAAACAAAGAGGTAGAAACCCTCTCGCCTATGGCAGAGGCACTTGCTAAATTTAAATTTAATTCATAAAAATAAAAATAAGGCCCACTCAACTTTCAGTACAGTTGAGTGGGCCTGTTCTATTTATGCAAATAATTGTTCAAGTTCAGTAATCAAATCACCTACATAGCCAACGACTTTATTAATTGGTTCAGGTGTACTCATGTCCACGCCAACAACCTTTAAAAGACCTTCTGGCGTCTTGCTGCCACCTGATTTAAGTACTTCTATCCACTTTTCAACTGCTGGCTGTCCCTGCTCATTGATTTGCTGTGCAACCGCAGTTGAGGCAGTGAGTCCTGCTGAATAAGTGTATGGGTATAGGCCCATATAGTAATGCGGCTGACGCATCCAAGTCATACCTGCTGCTTCATCGACTTCAACGGCATCTCCCCAGAATTCGCGAATAACTGCTAATTTAGTGTCACAGAGCGTTTGTGCCGTTAATGGCATGTCTTGTTCAGCTAATTCATAAACCCTTCTTTGGAATTCAGCTTCTAACATGTGTGTCACAAAGTTGTGGTAGTAAGTACCAAGAATTTGAAGGATTACCCATCGCTTCATTTCAGGTGTTTCGCTGTTATTCATTAGGTATTGAGACAACAGCATTTCATTGATTGTAGAAGGTGCTTCAACAAAATAAGTTGACACTTCTGTGTCGAAAATGCCCTGTTCTCTATTCGTATACACAAAGTGTGCTGCATGGCCTAGCTCATGGGCTAATGTAAATGCAGAGCGCATGTTGTCTGAATAACTAATTAGTACATAAGGATGTGATCCATAAGGCGATGCACAGAAAGCACCCGTTGACTTACCAACGTTGTCGCAGTAATCTATCCATCTTTCATCATATGCTCGCTTGATAATGCTTTGGTACTCTTCTCCCATAACCGCTACTGCGTTAATGATGGTGTCTCTAATGCTGTCGTAGGTAGCGGCAGGGTCCACACCCGCATCAATAGGCGCTTTCAAATCCCAAAAATTCATTTTTTCTAAACCAAATTGCTTTTGTTTTAACTTAGCAAAGCGTCTCATGTGTGGCGCTAGCTCTTTATAAATAATATTGATTTGATTTTCATACATTTGACGGCTTACTTTTTGAGGTTCTAAAAGCATGTCAGTTACTGACTCATAGCCACGAATTCGGCTAAGGGCAACTTCTTTTCTGACCTCTGCCGCATAAACTGTCGCATAGGTATTTTTATATTGACTAAGCGTTTTAGTAAACGAGTCATAAGCGTTTTTACGTACGACCGGGTTCGGCGAAAACTCGTATTTACCTTCAAACATTGCAAACGAATTCGGTACTTCATTGCCAGTTTCATCTTTAAAGCTGTCAAATACCATGTCAGTTGCCTTACTTGTCATATAAATATTAAAGGGTGAATTGGTTAACTCACCAAGTCCTGCTAATGCTTCCTCTGTTTCTGGAGAAAGCATGTGTTTTTTCTTGTCAAATTTATCTTGTAAATACAGTCTGTATGCTTCTAATTTAGGCTCTGCTTTAAATAAAGCTTCAAATGCTTCATCGCTTAGGGCAATAAGCTCTGAGTCAAGGAATGTTGTCAGGGTCATAGCCTGAGTTTCAACACCACCAAATACCATTCCGTCTTCTTGGCTCTCTGGGTTTGTGCGGTCAGATGCTTGAAGCATCATAATATAATTACCTAAAAGTATAATGGCCTCGTAAGCCTTTTCTAAGTCCTGCATGGCAGTAAAGAGCGTCTTACCTGACTCACAACTGCGTCCTTTATAAATACTGAGGCCCTCAAATAATTTGATGGTTTCTTTTAATGAAGCCTGCCAAGCTTCACGACTTTCGAAAAGATCAGCTAAATTCCATGTTTGTTCTACAGGCACTTCACTTCTAAGTGCTCTTTTAGGGGCTGTTTGATTCATGTGGTTTCCTCCTCAATATGAGCCTAAAAATTTATTTGTATAATCATTTAATATAATCATACCACAATGAATATAATTAATACGCTAAATTTTTTTGTCCGTTTCAAAAATATTTTTGATACACTAGTCATTGAACTACTACTGACATATAGAGGACAAAAACCATGAAAAGA
>JBGSUZ010000295.1:0-7769 GCA_041753235.1 Acidaminobacteraceae bacterium | reverse complement strand
TAAGTTATGAGTCTTCGGGGTGTGCGCATAAGCTTGTGAAATCATTAAAAGACATAGATTTAAGTATTTTGCGATGATAAAGGCAATGTATCGATGTTGAAGCATTCACATTAGGAGGATTGAGTTTAATGAAGACCATAGCATACGCGACAGGGAACGTCCTTAAATTTGAGTCGGCTGTAAAGGCATTTAGACATACGTCTATTGAATTAGTACAGGTAAAGCTTGACCCTCCGGAAATACAGAGCGAAAGCGTTGAAGCTGTAGCAAAGTATGCTGCCAAATGGGCATGCGAGCAACTCGGGAAACCTGTTATGGTGACAGATGCTGGTTTACATATTGAAGCACTAAATGGGTTTCCAGGCCCTTTTGTGAAGTTTGTTAACGGATGGTTTACAGAATATAATTATGTTAACTTAATGAAAGGACAAACTAATCGGAAGGCACAGTTAATGGATTGTTTGGCATTTTGTAGACCCGGTGAAGTACCAGTTGTATTTACGGGATATTATGAGGGGTATATTACTGAGCAGCCTTGCGGCGGCGGTCGTACACCGATGGATAGAATCTTTGTTCCAGAAGGATTCGATAAACCGATAGCCATGATTCCAGAAGACGAAATGACGGCTTACTGGAGCAGAGGTGCTATTTTGAGCCAGTTCGTGACGTATATTAGGGCGCAAAAGGATATGGCGGATTGTAAGGTTGTTTATAAGAGTTGATAGGTGAGTAATTGATTAAGGTAATTGATTAAAGTTGATTGAAAAAGTATAAGACGAATAGTAAACAAGGCTTAAAAATGGGTCTTGTTTCTTTTTTTGAGAAGATATTCAGTTAAACTGATGACAAGGTGTGATGATGAGTATAAAATATGATTTGGAATCAGATGGTGGCGGTGGCATAAAACTTCCTGCAACAAGGTCGTGCTTGAATAAACAGCAATGCACTGAACGTCTTTGTTATTTTATGCCTTGAGCATAGCGAAAGGAATGATTATAATTATGAAAATTAGAGATTATAAAGATATTGACGAAAAAGAATGGCTAAGATGTAGGCTGTTATCGTTTTATGACAGTTCTTACTATGATGACGTGATTCATAAAAAGCCAGTTTATGATAACGAATTAATTGATTTAGTGGCTGAAGAAGATGGACATATAGTAGGTTTTATTGAAATAGAAATTGAAAATAACTGTAAAGAAGTATGTTACTTAGATGGGGAACTGGGTGGTGTTATCTGGAACCTAGGCGTTTTGCCAGAATATCAACGTAGTGCAGTTGCAACTAGTCTTTTGAATGAGGCAGTTGAAAGATCAAAAGCAAAGAAGCTTTGTAGATTAGAGGCATGGACGCAAGATGATTTGGCATCTAATAAGTGGTATGAGAAAAAAGGATTTAATTTTATAGAATCATATTTGAATGTATATGCTACTTGGAGAGAATGTAAAGATAACAAATTGATTGAGACAGATAATCTAGGAGAACACTATGGGATTAGAACACTTAATTTTGAAGTTCCAATCACGAGAAAAGATGAAATGTTAAAAAAATACTCTAAAATAAATGAAGTCAAATTATACGAGTTGAAAATATAAAGCTTATTATGGAAAATCTTAAGAAATACAATGGCATATCTTATGTGAAATCGATTATGAATTAAATCTATTTAAAATAATGTATAAAACAAGAAATTCGGAGGAAATTGCATGTCTATCGATAATGTTTTAAGAACTTTTGATCAGAATTTGAAAAATCAGTTTAATGAACGCTGCTTTATTTATGATAAATATAGACCTGAATATGTAGATGAGTTATTTAAAGATGTTTTTCAAATGAAAGAGTTAGACCATAATAGTGAAGTTTTAGAAATTGGAATTGGAACAGGTCAAGCGACCAAACCTATTCTTGAAACTGGATGTAATCTTCTTGCAATAGAAATTGGTGACCAATTGGCAAACTTTACAAAAGAAAAATTTCAAAACTATAGCAACTTTAATGTTGAAAATAGTTCATTTGAAGACAGCAGTCTAAATGATAATAGCTATGATTTAGTATTTTCAGCATCTGCATTTCATTGGATTCCTGAAGCGTTTGGATACTCTAAGGTTTTTAGAATTTTAAAACCAAATGGCGTATTTGCCCGTTTTGCAAATCATCCTTATCCTGCAAAAGATAACATAGAACTTTTTGAAGCAATACAACAATGTTATAAGAAATATTTGCCAGAATCAAAACCAGGTCTTGAGTATACAGAAGAAAAGGCTAGAGTAAGAGCCGATTTAAGTAAAAAATATGGGTTTATTGACACGAAATACTGCGTTTACTATAGGATAAGAACTCATAGTGCTCAAGCGTATGTGAAGTTACTTGAAACCATGCATGACCATATTGCTTTAGACGATAATTTGCGAGAAATGTTGTTTAATGATATTGAGGCCACTATTATGAAATTTGGAAATCAAATCAACGTGTATGATACGATTGACCTTCAATTGGCTAGAAAAGCAAATATTATCGAATAATCATTAATTCATGATTAGTGAATCTTAATGGAGTATTGCTAATGACAGAGAAAATTATCAAAGACCTTTCGAGTGAATTTACAGATAATAAAGTATATCTTTGTGAAAATAAATTATATGGTAAGTTCATTAAGAAAGTTTATGTAAACAAGGATAAATATACCAAAGAACTAATAGGCTACGAGGAAATTGATGAAGCGTATAGACCCCAACTGTTTGAATACAATCAAAATGAGTTAAGTATTTATACTGCTTTTCATCCTCTTGAACGTAAAATAAGTGACTGTGAGATTGTCGATTTGTTATACGCGTTTCATATGTCAACAGCAAAGAGAGGTCCAGTTTATTTTCCAGCTGAAAACAAAGCATATCAAAATTGGATTGCATATATTGAATGTGTTAGTAAAGCTTGGATAAATCGTTTGGATCAATATTATGTGAACATAATAGATGTTGTACAAGGATTAATCCAAGATATCCATACCACCAATCAGTATGATGGCTTTATCAGCTATATTCATAGAGATGTAAGAAGTTCTAATATTGGGGAAAGAAATGGAAAGCTTATCTTATTTGACTTTGAACTCGGAATTTGGGGGAATCCACTTTGGGATATTGCCCGTTACGGTTATGAAAATCTAGAAAACACAACATTACATAAAATGTTCATTGAGAAATATAATATTGAGGAAGGACTCTATAAGAGTTATCTAAAATTGTACAGTATAAGTTTTTTAAACTATTTGTTGAAAGTCAAATCAAGCAATAGCATTGAAATAGAAAAGTGTACAATTTTTTTGTCTTTGATCGAGAAATAAGTATTCATTTTAAAAGGAGATTATTATATACAATTAAGTGGATTTATACAAAACGAAGGATTCTATAATTCTGCTAGTAAAGTACTTCAAGAGGCTATTGTCAATAAAGATAAGTGCGTATTCATTTCGTCTAGAACTGATGAGTTCAAAGCAAATGATGAAAGAATGCTGAGTATTTCTAGTTGGTTTAAAGCAATAAATATTGAGTTTAAACGAGTATCAGTAATTGATGAAAGAGTAAGCACACAAGAGATAATGAACGAACTAATGAATGCATCCTGTATTTGCTTAATGGGCGGGGATACAAAAAGACAAATGGACTTCATAAATCAATATGAAATTGCAGATGTTTTAAGAAATCATCAAGGTGTCATTGTAGGGTTAAGTGCTGGAGCAATTAACATGGCGAGATTAGGATTAGTTGAAAGCCATGTGCTACCGCATTATAACAACTATAAAAATGAATATCTAGAAAATGAAATAATGCCATTAACTCACAACAAGGTTATATATGGACTACATGATGAAGCCGTGATTGCTCATAGCGACAATAATATTTTCTACTATGGAGATATTTTTGAACTTAAAGATGGTGTTGTGAGACAAATATCTAGTAGAAAATAGGATTAGATTGAAGACATTAAAATCAACATAAGGAGCAGACAATGGAAAAACAACCTGAAATAGACCTAATAATCTTCGATATGGATGGGTTAATGTTTGATACGGAAAAGATATCATTTACTGCTTGGGAAACAGCAGCTAAGCAATTTAATTACATAATTGATAAAGCGTTATTTGAGAAGACAATAGGCGCAAATATTAACAAAACTAGAGAAATTTACGCTAATCATTTTGGTGAGAGCTTTCCTTTTGATTTAATCGTTAGTGAAAGAGTAAAAATATCAGATGAGATTATTAAAACTAAAGGTGTTCCAATAAAAAAAGGCCTTATTGAGTTGATAAATTTCTTAGACGATAGCAAGGTAAAAAAGGCGGTTGCAACATCTACAAGTAGAAAACGAGCTTTAGATTTACTTAATCGAGTACAGATTTACAATTGTTTTGATTATGTACTATGTGGAGATGAGATCAAAAACTCAAAACCAGATCCTGAAATATTTTTGAAAGTAGCAGATAAATTTCAGATTTTGCCTAATAAATGTGTAGTCTTAGAGGATTCAGAGGCTGGAATAGTGGCTGCACATCAAGCGGGAATGATGCCTATTATGATTCCGGATTTGAAAGAGCCTAGTGAAGAAGTCCATAGTATTTTATTTAAAAGAATGGATAATTTATTAGATGTAAAGGTGTATCTTGAAGATGTCGTTAGTTGTTGAGAAAAGGATTTAAGCTTTATAAAGAGAGGGCCATATGAGAACATTAAAACTTTTTATAATCACATTATTTGGAAGTGTTTTGCTGATTTTATCATATGAGTTGATATGGTATCTCGTAAAGGGCCCAAGTAGTAGAACACTTTATGAGAATATACGAATTTTACTTCCAATAATTCTAATAATGCCTGTAAATGCATTAATACACGACCGAGTGGTGAAACGTGAATATTTTCGAAAAGATTTCAATAAAGATAAATTCAATTTGCTATTGAAAAAGTATAAAGCGAAATCAATAAAGATAACAGAAGAGAAGTGTGAATATGAGATACCCTTTTTATATTCATTTGATGGCGAAATTGTGGTTGAGTATGTCGATGAACTTGTAAAGGTAAGTGCGCCAGCACGCTTGATTAGAAAACTGGAGCGTTATGAAGAATATAAATCACAATAAAGGAGAATCATATGGCATCAAGAATTATGCACCTTTGCGTCGCTAAGCTAGTTGATGAGGCGATTAAATTTGAAGATAAGGATTTATTCTATCTGGGGTGTCTTGCCCCGGATTTGGTTTGGTATGGCAAAGGAAGTTATGAGGATTCGCATTTTGTTCATACAGTAGACCAAATAAAAGGCATTGACTACCTGAGATATGTAGACAAATACAAAGGAAAAGAAACGCTGAGTGATTTTAAGATGGGCTATTTTGTACACTTACTGACAGATGCCATTTGGTTAAATACCATTCAGCAGGTCTATGTTCGAAATCATGTAGAGATGAAGGCACAGTTATATGAACTAGGCTATAAGGACATGTATAAATACAATCCGATTTTGATTAAACATTATGGGTTAGACAAAATTAAAGGCATAGAAGTTGAAGAATTAATCGATGAAATCGATGTAAGTGATTTTAATAAACTGCTATTAGATTTAGAAAAGGATTTCATAGTAGATTACATAGATGAGGTATTTCAAGTTTATCCATATGATGCGGTTATAAGTTTCATAAGCGAAACCGTACAAAAATCAATTAAGTACATAAACCAGATTAGGGTCAGTAGACCGATTGAAGACTCAATTAACTATTTTGTTCCGATTAGCACAACTGGAGGAACAACACATGAATAAATCAATAATCGCATATTTTTACTTTTAGGAATTCAAGCTGCAATCATAGCTGTCGTAAATAGATTTGAGAAATATTGTTTGAGAAATATTTTGTACTTCACGGAGGGCTTAATTGATGAGAAAAATAACAACTTTATGTGGATCAACAAGATTTAAGCAGTCATTCAAAAATATAGAAAAGAAGCTGACGCTTGAAGGTAGAATTGTTTTATCCGTAGGTTTTTTTGAAAGAATTGATGGCACAGCGTTAAATAAAGGGCAATTGAATCTCTTAGAAGAATTGCATAAAGATAAAATCCAAATGAGCGACAGCATATTTGTAATAAATGAGAATGGATACATAGGAGAAAGTACTAAGAAAGAAATAGCGTATGCGAAAGAGTTGAGAAAAGAAATAGAATATTTGGAGTAGCAGTGTCCAAAACTTCGTATAATTCCAAAGTAACAGCAAAGAAATTACAAATATAGGCATAATGCCTCATATACATTCAGAATTAAGTCAGGATGATTTAATGTTCGGGAAGGACAGTGTTCTTGATAATGGTATATCGGAAATTAGAAGCAAACTCGAATAAAAAATTAATAAATGCATATGGAAGAGTAAGAACGGAACTTCGTCTCACTTGCAGAGGTGTTTAAGAAACTTTTAACTGCTTAAAAATCTATATTGAGATAAAAGGTGGACTAAATATAATGTTTAGACTAGGAATAATTGAAGAGAGTTTAATTCATGGCGAAATATTGGAAATAGTAAAGCCCTATTATTTCTCACAAAGAATTGAAAATGTACCAGAGGATGAATATCCAATATGGCATACGAATGAGTATCGTGTACCCAGCGAAAAAATTAGTGAAATTTTAGATAATCTCAAAGAAGGGGTAAAATTAACTTGGTATATTCATGCTTTCAGTGATAGTCAGCTATATGTAGTATTGCCTGGAAAAATATTTGCTATTTCCTTGCTACGAGATGATACATGGAATGAAATGATTGCGTATGGCGTTAAGGTAGCAAATGTGGAGAGGCGTTATTTGGAAAATATACCTTTGCATATATAATTTGTGTTTTTCAATCTAAAGTATCCTATAAGGGGTACATTGCCGTGTAACCAGGCGGCGGCGGACGTACCCCTATGGCAAACTCTGAATGCCACTGCCTCAAACTCAAACCCTACAACAACTTATAAGCACTAATAGCCCCTTTAAAAGTCGTGGAACGTGCCGCAATGGTGTTGGAGGCGGATAATATAGATAACCATGTCTCAATAGGAGTGTTTTCAATAGCGTCTAATTCAGATAAGTGGTATAGAAAAGCGCCAATAAAGGCGTCACCCGCTCCGGTTGTGTCTATGGCTGCAACTGGAATACCAGCAGTATTTATTGGCGCATTTGGTCTTTCACGCATGAAAAGTGAAGCGCCAGATGCGCCTTTTGTGTAGAGCACCATTTGGACGTTACCAGTAAATAGAGACTCAATGGCTGTTTGCTCATCTTCAATGCCAGTGATGAAAGAGAGTTCATCATCGCTTATTTTTAACAGGTCTGCCATGGGTAAAAACTGTTGGATTGTTTCTTTGCAGGCGTCTGCACTATGCCAAAGCGGCAAACGTATGTTCGGGTCGAAAGAAATAAACCCGCCAGACGCTCTAAATTTTGAAATGAGCGCTTCATGGGCATGTTTTGTAGGGCACTCAACCAAATTAACGGAGCAAAAATGCAGGATAGAGCCAGCTTCAATAGACATTTGGTCTGTTTCCTCAGGGGTAAGCAGCATGTCAGCGCTGGGGTCTCTGTAAAAAGAAAAAGAACGATTACCCTCCGTACTTAAGGTTACAAATGCTAAGCCCGTGTTAGCGGCTTGTGTTCGAAGGACATGGCTAGTGTCAACGTGGCAACTGTTAATGGTGTCTAGGAGAAAGTCACCAAAGGCGTCATCGCTTAATTTGCCTATAAAAGCAGAC
>JBGSUZ010000294.1:0-4465 GCA_041753235.1 Acidaminobacteraceae bacterium | reverse complement strand
ATTAAGAATCGACGTACCTTTTTCTACTTCAAGGATATTATCATTGATCGAGATTTTTACCATACTCATCTGTTCCACCTCCTAAACTACGGCTTAACAACAGCGTCGAATTTACATTTGTCGTAACAAGCGCCGCAGCTGATACACTTCGCTTGGTCAATAACGTGAACTTCTTTCACTTTACCGCTGATGCAGCTAACTGGACAAACTCTAGCACAAGCTGTACAGCCTACGCACTTTTCAGCGTCGATTGAGTACTTAGCAAGCGCTTTACACTCACCACATCTACATTTCTTGTCGAATACGTGTTCATGGTATTCGTCTTTGAAGAAGTGCATAGTTGAAAGAACTGGATTTGGTGCTGTTTGACCAAGACCACAAAGTGCAGAGTCTTTAATCATGTATGCCAATTGTTCGAGGTTTACGAGATCTTCTGCAGTACCGTGGCCTTCAGTGATCTTCTCGAGGATTTCAAGCATTCTCTTAGTACCAACACGACATGGTGTACACTTACCGCATGATTCGTCCTTAGTGAACTCAAGGTAGAATTTAGCAATGTTAACCATACAGTTGTCTTCGTCCATAACGATCATGCCGCCTGAACCCATCATTGAACCAATCGCTTTGAGTGACTCGTAGTCGATTGGCGTGTCAAGGTCAGCAACAGTGATAACACCGCCCGAAGGACCGCCCGTTTGAACTGCTTTGAACTCTTTGCCGCCGATAATGCCACCGCCGATATCGTAGATAATTTCTCTGAGCGTTGTGCCCATTGGAACTTCTACAAGACCAACATTGTTTACTTTACCTGCTAAAGCAAATACTTTTGTACCTTTTGATTTTTCAGTACCAATTGCCGAGAACCATTCTGAACCATTTAAAATGATTGCAGGAACGTTTGCGTAAGTTTCTACGTTGTTAACGCATGTTGGCTTGTCAAGGTAACCCGCTTCCGATGGGAAAGGAGGCTTCTTAGTTGGTTCGCCACGCTTACCTTCAACTGAGTGAATAAGCGCAGTTTCTTCACCACATACGAATGCGCCTGCACCGAGTTTGACTATGATGTCAAAGTCGAAGCCGCTACCAAAGATGTCTTTGCCTAAAAGGCCCATTTCTCTAGCTTGCTTAAGCGCTACTTCTAATCTATGAATAGCGAGCGGGTATTCCGCACGAATGTAAACGATACCAGTATTGGCACCAATTGCATAACCGCCGATTGCCATTGCTTCAATGACTGAATGCGGGTCGCCTTCGAGGATAGAACGGTCCATAAATGCACCTGGATCGCCTTCGTCAGCGTTACAAATGATGTATTTTTGGTCGCCAGGTGATTTGAGCGTGAATTCCCATTTAAGACCTGTAGGGAAACCACCGCCGCCTCTGCCACGAAGACCAGCATCTTTAACGATTTGGCAAACTTCAGCAGGTTGCATGTCGAGAACTTTAGAAAGTGCTTCATAGCCTCTAAATGCAATGTACTCAGAAATGTTTTCAGGATCGATCATCCCACAGTTTCTAAGTGCAATTCTGAGTTGCTTTTTATAGAAAGGCATATCTCTGTGAAGACCCATAACTTGTTTCTTTTGAGGCTCAACATAAAGAAGTCTTTCAACTTTTCTGCCCTTGATGATATGTTCTTCAATAATCTCAGCAGCGTCTTCTTTTTGTACTTGTACATAGAAAACGTTGTCTGGGTGAATTTTAACGATTGGACCTTGTCCACAGAAACCGAAGCAACCTGTTTTTACAACAGCAACTTCATTGTCATACCCTTTTTCTTTTAAAACAGCATTTAATTCATCGATGAGTAGATCCGCACCAGAAGCTATACATCCAGTACCACCACACACCATTATGTGTGTTCTTAACTTAGCCATTTGCACCCTCCTCTTCAACTTATTCAAGTATTACGCTTTGGCGAATGTATTGATGACAACTGCGTCCTCAAGAATTTCATGTTTCACTACGTATTTAGTAATGATTTCTCTTGCACGATCAGCTGTTACTCTACCATAGATGATTGGATCTGCACCAGGCATATTAACTTGAACAGTTGGCTCGCTGTGGCAATAGCCTAAGCAACCCACTTGAACTACTCTTGTATTTGTAAGACCTTGTTTTTCTATTTCGTCGAGAAGTGCACTTAACGCTTCACGAGCACCTGCAGCAATACCACATGTTGCCATGCCGACGAGAAGCTCTACAACATCGCCTTCAGCTTCGCCGTTTTCTCTGAGTTGAACTCTTTTAAGAGATTCCTCTCTGATTTTTTTTAAATCTTCAAGAGACTTGATTGCCATATTACTGCTCCCCCTTGTACTCTGCTAAAATACTTGGAACATCCGCATGAGTGATTCTACCATAAACCTTCTCGCCAACGAGAATGATTGGTGCAAGACCGCAAGCGCCTACGCATCTTACGTCCTTGAGTGTAAAGAGTTTGTCTGGTGTAGTTTCGCCATTTTCTACTTTAAGTTCTTTCTTAAGCGCATCCAAAATTTTGTCTGAGCCTTTAACGAAGCAAGCAGTTCCCATACACACGTTGATTACGTGCTTACCAACTGGCTTAGTTGTGAAGTAAGAGTAGAAACTAACGACTCCAAACACGTCCGCTGCTGGAATTTCTAACTTTCTAGCAACGAAAAGCATAACTTCCTGTGGAAGAAATCCAAACATATGTTGAGCTTTATGAAGCACGTGAATTAAATTACCCTTTTTGTCTTCCAAAGTGCTGATGTAATTTTCTAACTCAACAAATAGCTCTTGTGGCAAATCTTTTACACTAGTAGTTTCTGCCTGTGCCAATGCTTTCGCCATTATTGCACCTTCCTTTCAATAAGTATCACAATTTAACAAACCCATTATAACATTCTGATACGTACTTTGTATACATTCAAAAGCTTATTTTGAAGTTTTTTTAACAACATCCCTTACAAACCATGCAATTTCAAGACTTACAACCAATTTGTTTGAAAATTGCTTTAAATGTTTTGCCACATTTTTCAAGCCTAAAAGCCTAGTAAATTACTCGGAATACAAACGCTACAGGTTTTGAAATTGCTAGTTTGTAGCATCCTTCACAAAGTCAAAAAAACATAAAAAACAATTTTAAAGGATTTTTTACTAATTTTAGTAGATATATTTCTTCATAAAGTTCTTTAATTCAATATTGATTATCATTTAACGGTCTATGTGCAGAAAAGGCACACTTTCCTAAGAAAATGTACCCTTTTATGATGCCAATTCAAATTATACAAAAAATTTACGACTAGTATGCAAGATTATTTTTTACGCTTTGAAAATGCCAAAATAGCTCCAAGGGCAATGGAGAGGAACGCCGCCATTAACACCCGGTATTCAGCAGGAAGCATGAAGGTAATGGTATGGGCCGGAATCCAGAAAAGTGGAATTGTTTTGAAAAGCACGAAAGAAACGTAACCATTCCAGTCAATTGTTTCTACCACTTCTTTTGTAGAAATTTTGCCGCCCTTGCTGTACTTGAGATCAATTAACGTGTCAGTAAATCGGTGAGCACCCATCATGGTCGGTGCGAAGGTCGTATTCATAATGGCACTGATCCAAAATGCAGTAATAACAACACTGCCTTTGCCCGGAAGCATGCCCTTTTCAACTAACCCCGTTACACCTGTCGCAAAAATACCGAACACTGCAACTATTACCATACCTAAGAGACCCCAGATTAGCGCTCTCCAAGCAAGACCAACAGGTTTTTCCCATTTGCCAATGACAATTCTACGTGCTAACAATTCGCCCATAGTCGCTAAAATAGCAAATTTGACAAAGCCCATCATATAAGGATGTGCTGCTGTCGTTGTGTTAAAAATGGCTTGGGTTGGCGGATAGACAATAAACGCCGCAAAGGCAAGTATGCCTAACACCCAAAGAAAATCTTCTTTTTTCATGGTAAGCCTCCTAAAATATTATTTCAATACTATTATATATTTTTTTGAAGGCTTCCACAATAATTTTAATCCACCATTGGACTGATCATGTATTCAAGCCCTAAACGCGTTGTTGCGACAAGGCCCTCAGTATGGGTACGTTCAAAGGAATGCGATGCATCAACACCTGGTCCAATCAAGCTGTGTTTAAACGCCCAGCCAGCTCTTAATGCTGCAGAAGCATCTGAACCGTAGAACGGATAAATATCGATGACATAGTCAAGTGCTGCTGCTTTAGCCAATTTTACCAATTGACCTTTAACAACATAATCATAGGGACCAGAAGAGTCCTTAGCACAAATCGTCACTTTATGTTCGTGTGAGGTTTGTCCTTCGCCCGGCGCCGCCATGTCTACCGCCATGAACTCTACTACGCCAGCAGGAATTGAAGCAGAAGAACCATGTCCTACTTCTTCGTAGTTAGAGATAAAGAAATGTGTTGTATGAGGCAGTTCAAGCTTTTCTTCACGGATAGTTTCTATCATCGATAAGAGACATGCAAC
>JBGSUZ010000293.1:0-4222 GCA_041753235.1 Acidaminobacteraceae bacterium | reverse complement strand
GAGGCTTTGCAGTAGTTGCAACTGAGGTAGGCAAACTTGCAGACGAGTCCGCCAATCTTGTAGAGAATATTCAAAAGACCATAACGTTTATACAAGGTGCAGTCTTTGAATTAATCAAAGACTCTAATGAAATTCTTAGCTTTATTGAAAAGAATGTGCTAAAAGATTATGAAAAGTTAATCACCATTGGCGATCAATATAATGACGATGCCCATGTTTTCAATGGTATTATGATGGAACTCAGTGCGGTTTCAGAAGAAATTACCAGCTCTATGGTAGCCATAGCAGAGAGTATGTCAGAAGTTAGTAAAGCCACAACTCAAGAAGCTGAAAGTGTCGAAAGTATTTTAGGCATGACGAAAGAAGTGGCAGATAAAACTGAAAAGGCAGCAGAAATAATGGCTTCCAATATTGAGTTAATAAATGAACTAGATAATTTAATTAATCGTTTTAAAATTTAAAACGAAAAAAATAGTTGATTTGATTCGAATTTCATGTTAATCTAAGTTTATAAAATTAAAGTGAGGTACAAGTCGTGTTTAAATTGAGAGCTGATGCATTAATAAACAGAATAAAGCGCATACGTTAAGTATGTGAACTCTCAAATGAATGACTGTACTATAGTGAATTACAGACGCTCAGCGTCTGTTTTTTTTTTGAAAGAATCTAATAAATTCAAACACTATGTCTTAGGGCATAGTGTTTTTTTGTTATAAAGGGAGGAGAGGTAATTTTATGAAAGAAAAAGCGATATTAATCAGTGCAAATTTAAATAACGAAGCAAAGTTTGATCAACTTATGGTTGAATTAGAGCATTTAGCAGATGCCTGTGATTTATCAGTTGAGCATCATATTATGCAAAATATTAAAAATGTAAATGTGGCAACTTATATAGGACAAGGCAAGGTAGATGAAGTATTAAGAGCCATAGGCGCACTTGAAGCGGATTTAGTTGTTTTTAATCACGAACTGTCACCAACACAGCAGCGTAACTTAGAACAGAACTTCCAAATACCTGTGCTAGATAGAACGGCATTGATTTTAGAAATATTCAGCAAGCGTGCAAAAACAAGAGAAGCACGTCTACAGGTCGAGCTAGCAGAAATGCAGTATATGCTACCAAGACTTGCGGGGTCATATACTGCCCTAGGAAGACAAGGCGGCGGTTCTGGAACCCACAATAAAGGTTCTGGTGAAAAGAAAATTGAACTCGATAAGCGCCGTGCAGAAGAAAAGATTTATGAGCTGCAGGTAACCCTATCTCAAATACAAAAAGACAGACATACTCAAAGGCAGAGACGTCAGACTTCAAAGGAACCTGTCATTGCACTTGTAGGTTACACCAATGCAGGGAAGTCAACCCTCATGAATGCCTTCTTAAAAGCACAGCACAGCAACATAGAAAAAGCAGTATTTGAGAAGAATATGCTTTTTGCAACACTGGACACGTCTGTCCGCCGCATCACACTGCCAAATAAGCGTCAAGTGTTTTTAACGGACACAGTTGGCTTTGTCAGTCACCTTCCCCACGGACTAGTCAAAGCCTTTGGTTCAACGCTTGAGGAGGTTGCTGAGGCAGACTTGCTGCTACATGTTGTAGATGTTTCTAGTCCTGACTATGAACTTCAAATGGCTGTTACTGAGTCAACGTTAAAAGAAATTGGTGCAGACAGTATTCCATGCATCAAAGTGTTTAATAAATCAGACCTAGTGTACCAAACGCTTCCCTTTACCAATGAAAAAGGCTTATTCATTTCCGCAAGAGAAGGTCTAGGACTTGAAATGATTGGTAAAGTCGCAACAGATATGCTGTTTGGTGACGAGGTCAGCTGTGAAGTTTTAGTGCCTTATGAAGATGGTGCGACGCAACATGTCCTCTCCGAACAGGCAATGGTAGAGAGCCGAGTCAATACAGAATTTGGCACACTCATGAAGCTCAGCTGCTCTAAGGAACTTTTAGAGCGTTACAAAGATTATGCAGTAGATGCGCCAGTGCCTGCTGAAGTGCATTTTAGCAATTATGACCCACAACAAGACTATACGCAGGTTTCTGCATTTCTAAAGCGCATATACAAACCTGGTAAGGCTTGTACTAATTGGCTGGAGGCGCGTTGGGAGTATATGCATTATCACCCCAACCTCAATAAGAGTATGTTACCGAAAATTGGCCTCTGGTCAGTTGAAGGTGAAATAATAGCCATGGTTAACCCAGAAAGCGACTTAGGCGATGTTTTCTTCTCACTTGACCCAAACTATCCAGAACTAAAACGTCAACTCATTAACTATGCAGAGGAGAACCTCTATAAAGTCGATGGTGAAGCCAAGTCAATTAGATTATTTATTCCGGATACAGACAAGGGCCTTCAAGCCGCCGCGGCTACCAGTGGCTTTGCCATCAATATGGACTATGCTCAGTACAGAGGCATGTCTTGGTATCCTGAGGAACTATTGCCTGCAGCTTACACCTTGCCTGAAGGGTATCAGTTACATCGGTTAGATGAGGTTTATGACCTTCAAAAAATTGACCGTGTACTTTGGAAGGGCTTCGACCATGAAGGGGAACCTGATGGCGATTTAGCGGATAGAGAGCTTATGCACTCTGCACCAAACTTTAGAAAGGATTTGACTTATGTTGTTTCTGCGCCAGATGGGGAGTATGCGTCATTTAGCGGTATATGGTTAGACGAAGTCAACAAAACCGCCTACGTGGAACCTGTAGCGACAGCACCAGCGCATAGAAAGAAAGGTGCTGGGAAAGCAGCTGTTCTAGCCTGCGTCAACCGTTGTGCTTCATTAGGAGCAAAGGAAATATACGTGGGTTCAGGTCAAGTATTCTATTACAGTATTGGATTTGAGCATTTATTTTATATGTGGCCTTGGTGCAAAACTTGGGCGTAAATGGCAATAATTTTAGTTCATTCACACTTTGGACACAAAAATAGTGTAATATATATAAATACGGACAAAAATTTAGAAGAGGTGTAGAATGACTATGAACAAAGAAGAGAACAACGAGAATTTACTAGAAGATCAATTAGAAACAACAACTGAATCGGAAGAAATTGTAGAGGACGGTTCTGAACAGACTACTGAAGAACAGATTGAAGCAGACGGCGTTGAAACCGAAGAGCCTGATGTGCTTGATGAACCTGTAAAAAAAGATTATTCAAAGCTTAAAAAAATTGTATTGATTGGTTTAGCTGCTGTAGCACTTGTTGGTGCGGGTACATTTGGCTACACGAAATACGATACGTATAGCAAGAGCTACGGATTAACTTTTGAAGGTGTAAAATATAGCATTGAAGATGTAAAACTATATCTGCTCTTCCAAGGTGGCGACGAAAAAGCTGCTGAAAATGCAGTTTCTGCGCTAACAGATTCGTTGATTATCAACAAAGCTGCAAAGGATCAAGGGATTGAACTCAATGAACAAGAGAAATTTGCAATCAGCGACAATGCAAAAAATTTAAAAGACAGCGTTGCTGGTCAAGGTATGGTAATGCCTGAAATAACAGAAGAGCGTCTTTATGATATTATTGCGGCGCAAACCTACTTTGGAAAACTTATGCAAAAGAAAACAGCTGAATTTAAAGTTGACCCAGCAACATATAAAAAGGATTATGACGAGTATTTAGCAAATAACAAGCAAGACTATATGGAAGTCAATATGAAGTACATTCTTACGAATTCTGCAGAAGATGCTGAGAAAGCCCGAGCAGCAGTTGTGGGCGGTTTAGCTGTTGACAAAGCAGTTAAACAGTACTCAATTGATTACAACCCAGTAGACGGCGCTCGTGTTGTAGACCTTAAAACATTAGGCTTGCCTCCTGAAATATCAAACGAGATATTTAGCCTTGAGGTTAATGGCATTTCAAAGGTACATGACATGAGCGGTGTTTTTGGTGTCTTTATAGTTGAAAGCAAAAATACGCCACCACAAGAGCAAATTGAAAGCTCATTTAAAAGCCAATATACACAAAATAAAGTATTTGAGTTAATGAAAAGCGACATTGAAAAATGGCGTGAAGAAGCAAGTTTCAAAGTAAATCAAAAGGCAATTGATGCTTTGAGTATTTCAAAACCAGTAGAAGCAAAAAAATAGTTCGGTGAAAATTAAGGGGCTGTTGCAAAATAGCCCCCAAATAAAAAATGACCTGTAGCAAATCAAATTTGATTTGTCGCAGGTCATTTTTTATTCTATAAATGTTTAGAACTGGCTCGA
>JBGSUZ010000292.1:0-2681 GCA_041753235.1 Acidaminobacteraceae bacterium | reverse complement strand
GAATTACCAGAACCTACAAGTTGAAACTTCCCCACTTGATTGTATTCTATAAGCAATTGGGCTACAGATTCAGTATCTACAGCGCTAGTAATAAAAATACCCTGTATATTTTGGTCAGTATTTATGAGCTTTGTAATGATTTCCTGTGTGCCATTAATCCCATTATCCGTGATAATATACTCAGAAACTTCCAATGACTGACTTTGATTGACTTCATTTAGAAAACCTGAAATTTTGAGATTTTGAGAATTTTGCTCTGCAGTGAGATTGCGATTCATAATAATAGCTACTTTTCCTTTGCCAGCAAGCGCTTGAACCATTTGCTTCCCAGCCTCTTGTCCAAATCTATACGCGTTATAACCCACAAAGGACGCTCGCATGCTATTTGGGACGTCATTTTCTAGCGTAATGGTAGGTATGTTTGACTTGGCTGCTAGGTCGATGATTGGTTCGCTGCCTATTGCAGTTGATATATAGGCTATAATACCGTCTACACCTGCTGTGCTGGTTTTGTCAAGGAGTTCTCTTTCATTAAATTGACTTTTATTTTGGCCTCTGACTTCTAAATAAGTAGTGTCTAGTGACGCATGGTAAAATGCAGCCGCCTTGTCTGCACCATTTTTAAATTGCTTCCAAAAGGGATCTTCAGAATCCTTAATAATGAGTGCCAACTCAAGATTCGGTACACTCGGATTATAACGACTCTTTTCTTTAATAGTTTGAAGCAACTGACTGTTAACGATAATACCGATGACTAAAAATACCAACAGTACGTTATTCCAATCCAATACTGCTTTTTTATTGAATTTCACAGAGAATTCTCCTTTAACTTAACGAAAGGCTGTATGTTAACTGGCTATAGCGTTATTCATTGTATAAAAAAATTGTAACGAATATACATCACTTTGAAAAGGATAATATTTTGCCTGCAAATTCTGTTAATCGCAAAATTGTCTTTTTATTAATTTTATTTGTTTTGTCACAATTTTTTTACAACCTTTCGCCAAGTTCTTTGGTAAAATAGTATAGAACATCAGCTAATCAGTTTATACGTACATTCAAAGGAGTCCCAAATGATGAAACATTTTTCTAAAGTTTTATTTTTCTTTCTGTTTTTTATGATTTTTGGGGCTATGAAAGCTAACGCTGAGATTAAACCAGGCTTGCCTAAGTTATATCTGAACGACCAAGAAATTAGCTCAGAGCTATACATAACGGACAAACAGGTATATCTTCAAGGTCAAAGTTTCACAACACTGGGTGCAAAATTTACGACACCAGTCAACAACACTCAGCGTATTTTCATTGGAAACACAGAGATCCGGTTAGACTTGCCTTCAGGCGTTGCTAGTATTTACCAAATGGAATCATCTAGCTTCATTCCAACAGCCTATGCGGTGATTAACTACCAAAAAGTTAATCAAAAGCTATGGTTCTCTGTTAGAGATTTGGCCCCATTTATGGGATACCACTATCAAAGAATATCCGATGTTGATTTATACCGTTTGACAGATGGTTCACAAACCATAACAGAGCAGGCGCTATACGAAATTAACACCACCCCGCCAAAGCCTCCTACCGTGCCAGCAACAGGCCCAAAGTCAGATGAAGGCAAAAAAAGTTCTCCTAATAAAACAGATAAAAATGCAACTAGTGCCAAAAAGGTGGTTTATTTAACTTTTGATGATGGCCCTAACCAATACACACCGGAAATTTTAAGGTTACTCAAAAAGTATAACATGAAAGCGACCTTTTTTATGTTATACAATGGCATTCATAAACATTCAGAGTTAATGGAACAGATTCAAAATGATGGTCATGGCATAGGGTTGCATGGGGTTACACACAGAAAGAATTTATTTTACAAAAACGCAACCTCCCCTCTCATGGAGATGGACAAAGCTAACAAAGCTTTAGAAGACGTATTGGGAACTACGACCCAATTAGTCCGCGTACCATACGGCAGCAAACCTTACTTAACAACTGATATGTACAAGCAATTGGTTCAAGCAGATTATAAACTATGGGACTGGAACGTTGACAGTGCTGATTCAAGCAAAGCTTATGTTTCTCCTAAAACTATTGAAACCCGTGTCATAACAGGATTGAAGACAAAGAAAACACCTGTTGTACTCATGCATGATAAAGAATGTACCGTTGATAGTTTAGAAGTGATTTTAATTTGGATGAGTAAAAATGGTTATGTTTCAAAACCGTTGACTGAAGACATGACGCCACTAAATTGGTCAAAATAGAAAAAAAGGTTCTCACGGTTTTTAGCTTACGTGAGAACCTTTTTTTAATAGTTACCCTGTAACCACTTGACTAGCAGCGCTAAGGTTTCTTTCTGTTGCACCGTTCTTGTTATACTCGCGCTGCCATCCTTTTTTTGAATACCATAATAACCAAATTGTCCGTGATTGCCACCTTTAATTATTTCAATGACTTGATTTTTAGGTAAATATTTTTTATGTTCATATATAGTCTCTAATAAGACTAAACCATCGTTTTCAGCATAAATAGACAAACTTTGAATTTCATCATCACTAAGATCATATTGAGCGACTGGATAAGATGCCAAAAAAAATATTCGTTCAAAGTCTTTTCGATGTTTATTAACATAATTAGCAGCCATTGTTCCACCTAATGAATGCCCGCCTATCACCCAATGCTTCATATTT
>JBGSUZ010000291.1:0-7206 GCA_041753235.1 Acidaminobacteraceae bacterium | reverse complement strand
GGGGTATAAAAACCAAAGAAAATACAGTTTGTCCCTTGGTTTTTATTCAAACTTGTATTAGAATCATATGGGCTTGACAGGAAAAGGGGTGAGATCGTTGGCGAGTACGGTTGAAAATATAATCAAAATGATACGCATATTGCAAAATGAGGACTTTGTCAGCGGTCAAGATCTTGCTTACAGATTGGGTGTCAGTGTTAAAACCATTCAGAAGTATAAGCAAGACTTAGATCAAATGCATATTTTCATAGAAACCAAAAAAGGGCGCTATGGAGGGTACTATTTAGACCGCAGTGTACTGGAAATTCATTCTGCCCTTAGTGAGGAAGAACTCAGTGCGCTTATACATGCAAAGGTATACATACAAAACGCCTTAAACTTTCCAAGGCCGCTCGAGGTAATTAGTGCCATTGATAAAGTGATTCAAAATGAACGCCAAGTGGCTTCTGCAAGGAAAAAAGTCAATTTAGCCAATCACGTTGGGAAAGGGTATAGTGGCGGCTTTGAGCGCATTAAGCTAGATAAACTTCAAACAGCGATCCAAGATCAACGAATGGTTTACATAGAATATGAATTACAGCCGCTGGATTTAACAGAGCGCATCATTCACCCCTACGGCATGGTCTGTATTTCGGGCCAGTATATGGTGATTGCTTTTTGTGAACTTAGGGATGCCGTTGTAAGCTTTAATGTTGAAAAGATAAGGCATGTGGCGCTGACTCAATATCAGTTTACGCCCCCCAAGAACAATGGCGTTCAGTGGGGTGCATGTATGGATATGGATGGGCGTAAAGCAAAATAAGCTAGCTATCAGCAAAAAATTATACAGAGACATTTATTAATGTCCTATGATTTCTTACCCATTAAACGGTATAGTGAGGCTATGCAAGCGTTGATAAAATCTTGTCAGATTCTTTAAGGCTAGCCGCGGAGGTGTTTAATGGATAATTATAAAAAAATATTTGAATCCTATGTGGACTTCTCTGTAGATGCAGCATGTCTCAGAGATGTGGTGTATAAAGGGCTAAAGCAGGCAATCGCTGAAGGTCAGATTCCCACGGGAAGTCGCATTGTAGAAAAACGCTTTGCAGATCAAATGAACATTAGTCGAACCCCGGTAAGAGAAGCGCTTAAGCGCCTAGAACAAGAAGGGTTTATTGAACATGTGCCTAATGTAGGGGCCGTTGTCAAATGTATGGACCAAAATGAGATTGTAAGCTTATACAAAGCAAAGTTTGCTTTAGAATCTGTGGTATTGCCAGATATTTCAGAGGCTTTTTCCAAGGAAACAATAGAAGTACTCAATGACTGTTTGGCCTGTGCAGAACAGTGCGCAGCAGCAGGTGATTTAACCGGTGCGCGCTCAGCGTATTTAGATTTCCAAAATACCCTACTGAATTTAGCACAAAATAAAATGATTTTTGGGTTGCTCAGCAGTTTAGAGAAAAATTATGACCGTATAAAAAGTACCTTTGAGTTTGGTGTTGAAGACTATGAAATGATTCTTGAGTCAAGTCGTAAATTAGTGGACTCACTAATTACTGGCAATTTAGTCTGTGCGCAGGAGTTCAATTATAATCGACACATGGCTATTTGTAACTGTGTGCTTAAGAAAATTCAGGCGTGTTAAAGTAAGGAAAATTCAATTAATGAGTATAAAAATAATAAAAGCGATGTCATCAGTTAATCTGAAACGACATCGCTTTTGTGTTTTTAAATGAATTAAGGTTTATGTTATTTCAAACCCTATAAAACCATTTCCTTCAAATTATCTGCAAAGTAAAGGTCAGCCAAAGTATTCTCAATAAGAGACTCTTTAGTAACACCAGGCCCAAGTTCTAAAACTTTAAGCCCCTTTTCAGTAACTTCCATAACCGCCATTTCAGAGATGATGAGGTTAACCTGACCAGCTGCTGTAAGTGGTAATGTACAGTCTTTCATGATTTTAGGTTCGCCCTTAGCCGTGTGCTGCATAGAAACAATAACTTTTCTAGCGCCAGTGACTAAGTCCATTGCACCGCCCATACCCGGAACCATTTTGCCCGGAACCATCCAGTTAGCAAGGTTGCCGTGTTGGTCAACTTCAAGCGCGCCAAGTACCGTAGCCGCCACGTGACCGCCACGAATAATACCAAATGACACAGATGAGTCGAAGAAACAGCCGCCCGGAAGGATTGTTACAGGCTGTCCGCCAGCGTTTGTAATGTGCATGTCTACTTGCTCAGGCGTTGGCGCTGGGCCAAGACCAATGAGACCATTTTCCGATTGGAACATAATCTCTACACCTTCAGGAATATAATTGGCTACCATAGTAGGTAAACCAATACCGAGGTTAACAAGGTCGCCGTCATGAAGTTCCTGAGCGACTCTTCTTGCTATAATTTCTTTAGCGTCCATTTGAACTGTCATTATAAGTCACCTCCCACAATGTGATGTACGAAGATGCCAGATGTGACCACGTTATTTGGATCAATTTCGCCAGCTTCCACGATTTCTTCAGCTTCGACAATAACTCTGTCGGCTGCCATAGCCATGAGCGGGTTGAAGTTTCTGGTAGTGCCCTTGAAGGCAATGTTGCCCTTCTTGTCTACAATAGAACCATAGATGAGTGCGACATCGGCTTTAAGAGGTTTTTCAAGCAAGTAAGTTTTGCCGTCAATGACCATAACGTCCTTGCCCTCTTCTACGATAGTACCTACACCCGTTGGCGTTAAAATGCCGCCAAGGCCAACACCAGCTGCTCTCACTTGCTCAGCTAAAGTACCTTGTGGAACCAAAAGGACTTCGGTTTCACCTTCGTTCATTTGTCTGCCGGTTTCTTTGTTCGTACCGATGTGAGACACAATGACTTTTTTGAACTGCTTGCTTACGATGAGTTTGCCAATACCGCGATCAACGAAAGACGTATCGTTGGCAATCAGTGTCAAGTTCTTGACCCCTTTTTCAACGAGTTTGTCGATGAGTCGCTCCGGCGTACCACACGCTAAGAAACCACCGATCATGACCGTCATGCCGTCTTCGACGTAGCTCACTGCTTCGTCTAAACTGATGAGTTTGTTCATTCCAGTAACCCTCCTGTCTATATGAGATGACCCTAAGACCATCATATCAGAAAAGCGGATAAATTTCACTCAAAGCTTGTGCTATAATCAAGGTAAGTATGCACAGAAAAGAACAGGTGGTGAGTTATGGAAACCATAAAGGGAAAAGTAGAAGAAATTGTCTTTAAAAACGATGAAAACGGTTTCGTCATCGCAGTAATCGATTCAGATGACGAATTCATATATATCAAAGGCTATATGCCCTATTTACAAGAAGGCGAAATGGCCTCGTTTAATGGGGTGTTCAAGTCTCATTCGGTCTACGGCGAGCAGTTCGAAGTGGCCCACTGGGAAGTCATTTTACCAACAGAAGAAGCAGACATACGCCATTACTTGGCCTCAGGCTTAATTAAAGGCATAGGCCCAGCCATGGCAGAGCGGATAGTAGACGCTTTTGGCGCAGACACCTTTGACGTGATTCAAATGGCGCCAAGACGGCTTTTAGAAATTTCGGGGATTGGTGAAAAGAAGCTAGAAGAGATAGTTGAAGCGTTCAGCGAACAGGTTGGTGCCCGGGACGTCATTATTTTCCTGCAAAAATTTGGACTGACCACCAATCAGGCGGTCAAGGTCTATAAAAAACTGGGTGGTACTGCCAAACAGGTAATTTCAGAAAACCCCTATGAACTCGCCAGCCACATAGACGGTTTTGGATTCAAAATGGCAGACGCCATAGCCAAACGAAACGGCATAGACCCGAGAAGTGGCTACCGTGTGGCTTGTGGCATTTTATTTGCCTTATCACAACAATCAAATAAAGGGCATGTCTACACTCCTACCTCTGTGCTTATTTCAGAAAGCGCAGAAATACTCGCCGTCGAGCCAGAGCTCATTCAAAAGGAACTTTATGAAATGGCTCTCATGGGCGCGGTTATTGTGGAGACCCTAGAAAGTGAAGAAGCAGTTTACCTGCCTTACCTCCACTATGCAGAGTCAAAAATAGCTAAATATGTAATAGAAAAACTAGGAGAGAATCCTATTGAAATACGCTTTGGCATTTCTGAAGCCTTAGACGAAATTGAGTCGCTCCGCGGCATACAACTCGCACCCATGCAAAGACAAGCCCTAGAAGCCTCAGTCCATGAGCCGATGGCAGTGATTACCGGGGGACCGGGCACGGGTAAGACGACGATTATTAATGGTCTTATTCACATCTTTGAAGCGGCGGGCCTTAAATTGGTACTAGCAGCGCCAACCGGACGAGCCGCTAAACGCATGACAGAAGCGACCCAAAGAGAAGCGAAAACCATTCACAGGTTATTAGAATACAACTTTAGTGAAGAAGAATCCATTCTTACCTTTAATAAAAACGAACACCAGCCCCTCGAAGTCGATGTAGTCATTGTAGACGAAGTATCCATGATAGACACCGTCCTCATGATGCACTTGACCAATGCCATTATGCCGAAGACTCGGCTAATACTAGTAGGCGATGCTGACCAGCTGCCTTCTGTAGGGCCTGGGAATATATTAAGTGACCTTATTTTATCTGAAGGGCCTGTGGTAACTAGACTCGATCAAATATTTAGACAAGACGAGCGCAGCGCCATCGCTTTGAACGCTCATAAAATTAATACGGGGGACATGCCTGTTGTCAACGAAAAGGACAAGGATTTCTTCCTAGTTCAAGGGCGCTCGCAGGTGGAGATTGTTCAGTCTATAAAAAACTTGTGTTTAAAAAGGCTGCCAGACTACTACGGCGTAGACCCAATCAAAGACATACAGGTGCTGAGTCCTGTGAAGAACTCAAACGTGGGGACGCACAGGCTCAATCAAGTGCTGCAAGAAGCACTGAACCCGCTTGCAAACGGCGGCAAGGAAAAAACTTTTGGCGACCGAGTGTTTAGAACTGGCGACAAAGTCATGCAAATTAAAAACAATTACACCGCCAAGTGGAAAACTTTAGATGGCGCCGAAGGTGATGGTGTATTTAATGGAGATATTGGGTATGTATCCGACATAGATGAAAAACACCGTCAGCTTCACGTGCTTTATGATGAAGAAAAAACGGTGAAATATGAGTATAGTCAGCTGGAAGAACTGGTTCACGCCTATGCGGTGACGGTTCATAAGAGTCAGGGCTCGGAGTTTCCGGTTATTATAATGCCAGTGACTTGGTTTGTGCCCATGCTCATGACTAGAAACATTCTCTACACGGCCATTACTCGGGCGAAGCGTCTGGTGGTTTTGGTAGGTGAGGAGAAATACATGAAGGCCTTTATAGACAACACAGACGGCGGCTATAGGTATTCGGCGCTGGAAAGGCGGATTCGTCTGCTGGGAGGGACTACATGAATAAGTGGCTAAACCATGCAGTTAATGTCATTTTTGGAGAAGACCCCTGTTGTATTGTCTGCAAGTCAGACGTGGTTAGTCCAGCCTATGGGCTATGTGAAGCTTGTTTTAATGAATTTCCCTTTGCCGAGCGCCCGCTCATTCAGAAATGTTATTCAGTGGCGCGGTATGAACCACCGGTAAAACAGTTAATTTACGACTATAAGTACAACGACCAACGTTATTTGGGTAAGTATATGGCACAGATGATGGCAGCAGTGGTTCAACATTATCAACTGGAATTTGATTATGTGCTGACCGTGCCTAGCAGTGAAAAAAGAAAAATAAACAGAGGATTCGATCATACACTTTACATTGCAGAAGTTTTGTCAGATAATTTAGACATAGACTGCGGTGCCCATTTTCTTCAAAGAATACGCGAAACCGAGCGGCTTAAGGGTTTGACTAAAGCAGAACGATTGGTGGAGCTGGACAAGGTTTTTGAAGTGAGTAGCGGTGAAGTACTCAGAGGCAACCGTCTTTTGCTCATAGACGACATTTTAACGACAGGCGCGACACTGAGCGCCTGCACAGCAGTTTTAGCAGAGCATCAACCACAATCAATTCATTGGCTTACATTTGCCATGGTAATTTAAAGGAGGTCTATCCCTATGACTTTAAAAAATTGTGCGAAATGCGGTAGAATGTTTTCGGCGGAACCTCATCAAAGGTTTTGCTCCAATTGTGTTGAAAATGACGATGACATTTTTAAACAAGTCAGAGAGTACATTTATGACAATCCAAGTGCAACCATTCCAGATGTTTCGGAGGCTCTTGACGTTCCAGAAGACAAAATTCTCAAGTTTCTTAGAGAAGGTAAATTAGCATTAAAAGGCGACGGTGTTGGACTTGACTGTGAACGCTGTGGGAAAAGCATTCCGACGGGCAGATACTGCGATCAGTGTGCTCAGGAAATGAAAGCAGACTTCAATAAGGCTTTTGGGGTTGAAAAGCCGGCGGCACCAGATATTAAAAAAATTAAAAAAGCCAGTGAAAGCCGCGGCATGTTTGTTAAGAAATAAAGCAATGCGTTATATTGCAACACCTTTAGAAATTCAGCAAAAAAAATATTAAAAATTACATTTAAGTGTAAACATACCCCTTGAATTGCCGATATTGTTAATAGACAAATTGGTAACTCAGGGGGTGTTTTTAATGAAAATAAATAATATAGGCATACAATCAATCGCAAGAGCTTATCAAAAGCCTGCTGCTAAAGTTGAGAAAAAAGCTGTGAGTGGCTTTGAACCAGACAAGATTGAAATTAGTCAAGAAGCAAAGCTACAGCAGGCTGCCATGAGGGCGCTAAAACAGCTTCCTGAAATTCGAGAGGAAAAAGTTTCGGAAATCAAGCAGCAAATCAAGGACGGCAAGTACAAACCAACGGCGGATCAGATCCTAGAAAAGATGCTACAAGTCGTGAAATAGGCTTAATAAAGGGACTCGTAAGGAGTCCCTTTTGTTAAAATGAGGGTTTTGCAGGCCTACAAACAGGCCAATGCCAAAAGGAGACTTAATCGATGAAAAAGCTAGTAGAAGACCTACTGTTAATTTTAGCGAAGGAAACAGATATATACAAAGAAGCACTTGGCATAGCGGAAGACAAGCAGCGCGTTATTATAGATGGCAAAATGAAAGAACTTGAAAAAATGACAGGCAGAGAGCAAGCACTCGTTGCTTCTCTTATCAAACTCGAAAATATGCGCGGTAAGGTATTAGACGACTTAATTCGTGCCCTTCAAGCGGAACATGTAGACACACTCAGTGACCT
>JBGSUZ010000290.1:0-7565 GCA_041753235.1 Acidaminobacteraceae bacterium | reverse complement strand
AACCGCCAACTCCCTACAGCCTTTACGGAAAATATGATTTTGAAAAATCCAAGCAACGACATCATGAACAAACTCATGCGCAGCGTGCTCGTGCTCTACTCCTACGACGACAACCCTGACGCGACGGACACAGCGAATCTGATTCGCCAAAGCATTCAATTGATTGCCCAGTTTCCAACCATTATTGCTTACGGGTACATGGCGAAAGCCCACTATTTCAAAGGGGAGAGTCTAGTGATTCACGCACCTAAAAAAGGTGTAGGTACGGCGGAGAATATTCTCCATTTGATACGCCCAGACAGCAAGTATACAGAGACGGAGGCCGAGATTCTGGACTTGTGTCTGGTCATTCATGCGGAGCACGGCGGTGGCAATAATTCAGCGTTTGCGACCCACGTGGTGTCATCTAGTGGGACGGATACCTACTCGGCTATTACAACGGCGCTGGGGTCTTTAAAAGGGCCAAAGCACGGTGGGGCCAGCCATAAAGTCAAAGCCATGGCGGACGATATAGTTGCCCATTGTATTAACTGGGATACGGACGAGGCTGTTGAAGCCTATTTACAGCGGATGCTCGCAAAAGAAGTCTTTGACGGGTCAGGTCTGATTTACGGCATGGGCCATGCGGTCTATACCATTTCCGACCCACGGGTGAAACTGCTCAAGGAAAAAGCAGCGGTGCTCGCGGCGGAGAAAGGTCAGTTGAAGCTGTTTGAGCTATATGACCGCATTGAGCGACTCGGCACGAAGCTACTCAATGCCAAAACTGGGCAGGAAGCTATGATCTGCGCCAATGTGGATTTGTACTCAGGGTTTGTCTACAGTCAGCTCGGCATTGCGGAAGAACTGTTTACCCCACTCTTTGCGGCGGCTCGCATTAGCGGTTGGTGCGCCCATAGAATGGAACAGGTCATTAATGAACCTAAGATTATGCGTCCGGCTTATAGCAGTACGGGGCTTAGTCAGGGGTATGTGGGGATGGGGGAAAGGTAGTGGGGGAGTTTGAGAATGTTTTATTGGTCCATGCCATAGAGAATGATCTGACAAAGGGATCGATGCACTAAGTTAGATTTGTAGGACTTGGTATAGACTTACAAAAGGTTTCAGAGCTTAATTTATTTGAGCTTTGTAGCCTTTTTATTTTGCATTAAAATAATAAATGTAGTCAAATTAGTACAGAACATATATTCTTATGTGGTATAATTGAATAATGTTTGTTGGTAGAATAGAATTATAGGAGTTGAAAGAATGAATTGCGTATCGTTTTTTTCAGGAATCGGAGGATTCGATTTGGGATTTGAAAGAGCTGGGATTAAAATACAATTTCAGTGTGAGAAGAATCCCTTTTGTGAAAAGGTATTGAAATTACATTGGACAAATACTACATTTAAAAGCGATATAAATGAAGTTACAATAAAGGATATTCCGAATGCTGAGATTTGGTGTGGTGGATTTCCATGCCAAGACGTATCTCTTGCTAATCAAGGTAAGCGTAAAGGGCTTAGTGGAGAACGTTCGGGATTATTTTACTCGTTCTTTGAATTGGCAAAAGAAGCTATGCCGGAATGGATATTGTTGGAAAATGTTCCGGGATTATTAAATAGCAATGATGGTGAAGATTTTAGGACTGTAATAAAATATTTGAATGATATAGGGTATTGTGTTTCCTGGAGAATACTAGATGCTAAATATTTTGGTACACCACAAAGAAGAAGAAGGGTGTTTATACTTGCATCAAAGAATAGTGTAGCTTCAGCGGATGTTTTGTTTGAAGCGAAGAAAACTAAATTGACTAGAACTCAGAAACAGAGTGAAGTTAATCATAGCGAAAGGGCAAGTTTCTTTAAAAGAACATACTCTATCCAACATGCACAAATAGGTAGAAAGCCTAATGCAGGTCCACAAGGGAAGGGATATCGATGGGACGGTGAAACTTATACACTAGATTCTCGTGGCAGTTCGGATTGCGTTTATGTTGTTGATGAAGAATTACATGTTGAAAAGACAATTGGGAAAATTGACTTTAGCAATAGGCACAGAGCGCTGGGTAATGCGGTAGCAGTACCTATTGTAGAGTGGATTGGCAATAGGATTGTGATGGTAAATAGACAAAATATGAGTCCTGATAAAATATCTCTTAAGGATATTATTACGAATATTTTTGATGATAACTGTGGTAAGAATATTGAAATGTTTGAAAAATCAGATTTGAATAGTTCGAATTCAGGAGTTGTTTATAAAGGAGAAATTTGGCATAATAGTACTGTTGAACACAATTCAGAACCTATTATTAAGGTGATTTATGAGATTTTGAGCAATTCTATTCCTGAAAACCTTTTTTTAAACTCTGAGCAAATCGATTCACTAATAAATCGTGCAAATGTAAAAAATCATAAGCTTCCTAATGATTTAGAAGATGCTCTAATAAAACAGCTTCAACATCCTAATGATATAAAATTTTTAAAAGTGCGTAGAATGCTACCTATTGAATATGAACGCTTACAGGGGTTCCCAGATGATTGGACAAAAATAGAAGGCGAATAATCACCTTCTATTTTTTATTTCAACAATTTTATTATCTAGTGTTATAAATTCACCTATAAAGGATTCTATCGTAGGTAATCCTTGATTGATTAAAGCTTGTACAAAAGTCTGATAATTTGTATATACACTTTTCGTCGGATTAACAATAATCGGAATTGGTCCGGGCTTTTTTTGAATGCTAGTATCTTCTTTAAATGATAATAGAGCTAAAGTCCAATTGTGATTTTTCAAGTCAGGCAGTTTATCACTTGATAATCTATTCATTATGTAATCAAAAAGTGGTTCTCCAATACAAAAAGCAATACCCAACCCTTTCCATGTTTTCATAGCAACATTTCCTTTAATTATAAATTGCTCTTGTTGTCTCCGCCATGCATTAGTTTCAATGGTACCAGCACTTTGAACTGCTGTTCTTAAATCAAGGTTCGTTCTATTATTATTTTGTTCCCATATTTTAATATGTTTTGTTATATCTCCGGTATTAGATGTTTCTCCACCGCCTTGCATTTCTACTACAAGACGATCTGGCCCAGAGAATGGACTGTATCCTGAAATTGTTGACATAATAAAATCAGCTTTATAAGGGTTTCTTGAATTTTCAGAAACATTAATTGAAGCTTCTCGTTTAACACATATTTCACTGAGCTGAACTGAATCAGAATAAATATTTTTTGCCACGTCGAGTAAAATAGTTTGTTGATGTGTAGATAAAACTAAATTTTTTGTAGTTGAACAAAGACGATGTTCACAGACAATCCATAATTTGCCGTCTGTTTTCCTGACAGAGCATATAGGTGGCTTAGGAGTTGAACTCTTTAACTTCATGCAATCATTATTCATGAATGGACATTTTGCTATATGGTTTATTGGCCTAATAGTTGGATTGTCCAAGTCAGTTCTTTGACCATAGTATTCTGCAATAGTTATTGCCATATAATCCTCCTGTATAGTGAAGTGGTATCGAGTATAATTTCACTAAGATAATATAAAGAAATAAAGTTAATGAAAAGTGAGTTAGAGAATTGATTTGAAAAGCGGGATATATGGAAGAATTACAAATGTTAATAATTAATTAGGATTTAAGTTGCTAATAATAAGCAATAATTAAAGATTCTGTTGATTGTTAAGTAGTGTTTCAGTACGATTGATAAAATAAGCCATAGAAATACCTAGAGATTCACAAATTTTATAGATGGTAGATAATGTAGGTTTTCGTTTTTGTCGTTCGAGTAGACTAACATAAGTTCTATCAATGCCGCATAAATGAGCTAACTCTTCTTGTGAAAGTCCTTTTTTTACACGTTCTTCTCTAAGTACACTAGCGACAGCTTCGTTAAATTCCATAAATTCACCTCAGTACTATTTTTATTACAATGCGACATATAGTCCACGGACTATAGTCATAAATCGTTTTATATGTTAAATTCAAGTTAGCGTATATTACGAGGTTAAGATATTATCACGAAAAAAACTCTCAAGCTTCTAGCTGAGTGTTACATTAGAGATAATCAAGTAAGATTGCTTTCTAAGATTTCGAAAAGGAGGGGGAGTATGTCATTAAAAGATGGAAGAAACTATTTATATTTGATTTGGAAGGACAACAAATCCAGAAGACAATATATTGTTGGACAACTCACAAAAAATGGTCAGTTTGAGTTTAGTTACGGTCATGAGGTTGAAAAAGCAATAGTTTCGGGTTTTAAACCACTGGTTTCCTTTGAAGATATTGAGAGAGTCTATAAAAGTGACAACTTATTTCCTGTCTTTTCAAGTCGATTGCCAGATAAAAAAAGACGTGGCATTGAGAAAATTTTAGAAAAGTATAACTTAGAGAGTTATGACGAATATATGCTTCTCAAAAGAAGTGGTGCGCGATTACCAATTGATAATTTAGAGTTTATTGATCCTATTTTGGATAGAGAATCACCTGTTAAACGAAAATTCTATTTAGCAGGTGTACGTCATTACTTAGGTTGTGAAGGTAATGACTGTAATCAGGCTGTAAGCATTCAATGTGGAGATGAACTGTTGCTGGAATTTGAAGATTCAAATGAATATGATTCCTATGCAATTAAAGTATTCCTCAAGAAGACCAAGAAACATGTCGGCTATGTTCCGAGATATTATAGTGAAGGCGTTTATCGTTTGATTAAATTGGGTTATTGTTACCAATGCACAGTGAAGGAAGTCAATATGGAATCAGAATGTCATGAATGTATTGTAGTGGATTTGATTTTGACTAGTTGATAAGAAAAGTACATCTACAAATGAATGAGAGTATTTCTTAAATTCATAACCAATTCCACTGCACGCATACGGTCAAACCCATGCGTGCTTTTTTATATTGCACCAAAAAACACCCCTAACACCCCACCACGCCTTGTAATCCCATAACCTTTGATGGTAGAATATTTAGTGTGCCGAAATAATAGGACTATAAATACATATCACCAAGGAGGCTTATGAAAATTTCAAAAGAATATTCAAAAGAAATGATTATTTATATGATCATACTCGCGTTTGCAGGATTAGGGAATGCACTTAGCGGCAACGTTTTATCGAACTATTTCAAAGAAGTTTATCACACAGACGCATTTCAGAGAGGGTTTATAGAATTTCCGAGAGAGCTTCCGGGCATGCTCAGCATTTTCATGGTTGCAGCCTTGTCGAGGTTTTCAGATGCAAAAATTAGCATGATTTCAATGATTCTAGCGTCAGTAGGCATTGTGGTCTTAGGGTTTGCCACGCCTAGTTTCTATGTCATGCTCGTTTTTATTTTTATCAATTCGATGGGAAGCCATTTGTACATGCCCATGCAGTCTAGTATCGGCATGGAGCTCGTCAAAGACGGACAGTACGGCAAGCGCATGGGTGCGTTTAGCGGCATAACAACTGCGTTTACCATGATCGGCTCTATTATGGTCTTTGTAGGCTTTAAGTATGGTCTGTTTAGTTTTGCCACTGAGACAAAGGGTATTTTCATATGGTCGGCGGCTTTCTTCCTACTAGCAGGCCTTATGCACTTACCACTGTTGGCTTTAACGAAGGACCGTGATATGCATCATCAAAAGTCAAAATTCGTTTTTAGAAAACAATACAAATATTACTACGCACTGGTGGTCATGTTTGGCGTTCAAAAACAAATCATGCTTGTATTTGGCCCATGGGTCTTCATCGACTTACTCGGAAAACCCGTTCAAACGATAGCGATTCTCAGCATATTAGGTTCCTTTGTCGGCATGTTTTTCATACCGGCCTTAGGCAAATGGTTAGACCGTTTTGGGGTGAAGAAGCTCCTGTATGTGGATGCACTTTCCTTTATAGGCGTATATGCCTTTTACGGCATATTGAGCGGCGGTTATGCATCGGGTAGTATCGCAAAAGTTGGGCTACCGCTGATGTTAGGTTACGCCCTATTCATAGTGGACCGTATGTCAACACAAATGGGCATCATTAGAACCATATATTTAAAGAAAATCGCTGTAGACCCTAAAGATATTACACCAACCTTGTCGCTTGGGCTTACGCTAGACCACTTCGTCTCCATTATTGCTGCGTTCTTCGGCGGTATTGTGTGGATGCGTTTTGGCCCTCAGTATATTTTCTATTTAGTGGCATTCCTGTCGTTGGTCAACTTGTATGTTGCCTTTAAAGTTGATGTGGAGTAAACTACGGTCATAATTCCATATGATTAGAAAAAGCCGCCTCCTGCCAATTGAGTCGCTCTATCAAAGCTGTCTTGAAAGCTTCAGGGCCAATAACCTTCACAGCGGGACCAAAGGAGAGCACCTGAATCATGAGTTCAGATTCATCCGAAGGCAAATAGTCTATTTTAAGTCGGCAAAGACCGGAACTTTCGTCGTACACCGCAGTACGTGTATAAATAGAAAACTGGTAGAAGCAGCGCTCAATGCCGTTTCTAAAATTGCTGACTTCCAGTTCTAATTCACGCGTCAGTGGTTTCTTTAGTTCATCTGAATCGATTAGCGCGGGGTCTTGAGTGGTGCGCTTGCGCTTATAAATTTGACGCTCCGTGTCAACGTTTCGGCCGGTCAGTTCTATGCTGTCAATGCGAGAGAGGTTGAGCCGCATAAGCCGATGAAAGCTTCGGCGTTTCATAGGTGTTACAAGAACCCTCGTTTTACCATCTCGCTGAGAATATTCAAGTCTATGAGGCAAGTAATAGGTAGAAAGCCGATTGCCTTTAGCGCCATTATAATTGATAAGGACAACCTGATTTGTTGTAATGGCTTGCTGGAGCAACTGAAAATGCTGTTGATAGGTTGGAGATTCCCAAGGGTCCTTATTAGCAGCTTGACTGTGCCAGAGAAAGTCAGTTGGTTCATAGAGCGGGGCTTCATCGGCTAGCAGCGTGTTTAGCTTTTCGTGCACGTGGGTTGAAAGCAAAGCTTTAGCAGTTGGGTCGGCGCACTGACTTTTCAGCCAGCGACGTTCTGCTTCTGTAAAGGGGCGCGAAGGTGCATGTTTAAGCCGTGAGACAAACGTATCATCCTCCGTCTTTCTAAGGAGTGGGTAAGTGTCAGGGCATTTTTCGTCGGTCAAAGCAGGCATTAGGACAAGCGGTGTTTCAGCAAAACCGTCTGCGCGAATGGCCTCAGAAATATCAGATTTGCTCAGGGGCTGATTTACCGCTTGTGTCAAAAGACGGTCAAAAATTTTATAGTATCGGTTATAGAAAGATTGAAAAATCAAGGCTGTTCCTCCTCCTCGGGCAAATTGTATAGGCGGCGCATTTGCCAATAATCGCTGCGAAAGCGTCGGATAAAATTTGTGTTTGAGCTTTTTAGCTCAGTAATGCGACCAAGCCAAGTTCTGAGCCAAGGCGCCAGTTCGTTTAAGTCTGTAACTTCAACCCGATATAAATAGGTCAATTCGTCTAATTCTGTAAGAGAGCCGAATTGGCCTTCTCTTTTTAGTCTTTCAATAAGAAAGTTCTCATGTAACCCTCGTAACTTGAGGGTCATTTCAAGCCATTCAGGCTCTTTTTTTGTTTGGGGAAC
>JBGSUZ010000289.1:0-3961 GCA_041753235.1 Acidaminobacteraceae bacterium | reverse complement strand
TCTAAATGAAAAAAAACCAAAAACAATTGTTCAGCACAGCATTGCCGCTGAATCTACAGGTTTTCTTTATTTTGAAGATACTGAGGATGAAGGCTTCGGTGTAATCTATTTAAGTAACCCTAAAAAAAGACCCTTGTCTTTAAAACTGGTAGATACTAATGGACATACGGTTATTTTCAAAGATTCTATGGAATTAGAAAGCACATTAATGGTTTCACGCTTTAATGCTAAATACTTTAATCGATATAAAATAGCGGTTTTAGATGCATTAGAAGACATTAGCGATACCTTTGACATTAAGGACTTGAATTAATTGTAATTGTAATGTTTTGCGCCACTTTTAGTGCGGTATAAATTTACTAGGAGGTGTGCTGATGGACAAAATGACATGGAACAAAATACTGAAACCTTATGCTAAGTCTAGTTTTGCCAAATCTGTGTTTCAAATTATGGATACTTTAGTCCCTTACATAGTGATATGGATTTTAGATGGCTTGTTACTTCGTTCTAACGTCGCCACTTGGTTAAAAGCGATTGGTGTAATTGGCTTTGGCCTCCTTGGCGGTTTGCTGATGGTGAGAATTTTTATTCTATTTCACGACTGCACTCATATGAACTTTTTCAAATCAAAATTAGCCTGTAAAGTCTGGGGCCATATTTTTGGCATACTGACCTTTACACCTTATAGGACATGGCAGCATGAACACAATATCCATCACGGAACCGTTGGCGACTTAGACCGCAGAGGCAATGGCGATGTCTGGACCTTAACTGTCAATGAGTATTTAGCCCTCCCTCGTTTTAAGCGTTTTTTATATAGGAGTTACCGCAACCCCTTTATATTATTTGGTTTTGGGCCTATTGTACTATTTGGTCTGCTCAACCGTTTCCCAACTAGAAAAACAAATAAAGCCGAGACCCTTAGTTATATCATAACGGATCTCGGCATATTCGCTGCTTTTTTGCTGACTTTGCTGACCTTTGGCTGGCAAGCTTATCTATTTATTCAGTTGCCAATGTTATTTGTTGCTGCTACCCTAGGGGTTTGGCTCTTCTACGTCCAGCACCAATTCGACGAAGTCTATTGGTCTCATCATGTTTCTTGGGATATTGTTAAAGCCGCTTTAGAAGGCAGCACCTTTTTGAAGTTGCCTAGCATTCTTGAATGGTTTACTGGTAATATCGGCTACCATCATATCCATCACTTGAACCCTCGAATTCCTAATTATTCGCTAAAGCGTTGCTTTAAGGAGGTCGAGGGACTGGTTCCCCGCACCACTATACGCTTCTTCAGTAGCTTTCGACTAGCGCTCCTCGACCTCTACGATGAGGTCAATGGTAAAATGATTGGCTTTCATCAGCTAAAAAACAATTAAAACACCCAATCTAACGCCGCTCGCAGCTCTTGCTGATCGTAGCGGCGTTTTGCTGTTATGCTCACTAAAGGCAGTCCCGCAACTTGATAAGCTTTGTTTACAAACTTATCTCTTTCCATTACTTTCTTTTGATAGTGGGAAGAATCGTTCAGTTCAATACCACAGATAGGTCTGTAAGTCTTTACATCGCAAAGCAGAAAATCTACGTGTTTTTGCGATATTTTCCCAAAATATTTCATATAGTGCTTACCAGCAGCTTTTCGGTCCACAGCTAAAAAGTCCTTAAGGCCTACCTTGGGACAAATCACAGCCCGACCTGCCACGCATATACTTAGTGCTTGGTAAAAGTTGAGTTCTGCTGGGGTGAGAATTGCGCTTTGCACTTGATAGGGCCAGCGTCTTTTATGCTGCCACTTTAGAAATAGAATAACGCCAATAAAGAGTAAAAAGCCTGCAAGCGCAATGCTTGCAAGCTGAATTGGTTCGTATGTCATAAATTATGCCATCCTTGATTTTCCGCAATTGAAATTGTACCTTAAGGCACAGAGTTAATTTCCTAGAGACACTTAGAACGGTATAGTTTACCCTTAATCTTTTTAGTTCTGAGGGCCTTTGCCACTACCATTTCCTTGCCGTTGTATATTTGAATGTTGGTGAAAGTATCTTTTATTTCAACCTTACCTATATCGTCGTTAAATACACCCGCTGTATTTCTGACAGCATTGAGTACATCGCTGGTTTTTAGCATGCTATTGCTAACCCCGCCATTAATTTGAACGGTTACGCCTCTTTTACCCTTGTCTGCCTTATAATTTTCTTTACCATTTCTACGCTTACTCTGTTCTTTTGGCGCTCTTGTCACATGACCGCCCTTACAAGGAATCTCGTACCCAAGGTAAGCTTGAAGTTCATTGAACCTATCCATTTCACTTGGAATAACCATTGTAATTGCCACACCATTTTGGTCTACACGGCCTGTACGACCAATTCTATGCACGTATTGCTCATTGTCAAAAGGAACACCATAGTTAATAACATGGGTAATGCCTTGTACGTGAAGGCCGCGAGCGGCTACATCGGTTGCGATAAGGATTCTGTACTGGCCTTTTTTAAAGCCTTTGAGTTTCTCCATACGCAGACCTTGGTCCATGCCACCATGAACGGCACAAGTCGAATTGTCCCACTTACGGAAAATCTCGAACAGGCTGTCAACTTGACCCTTGGTATTACAGAAAATAATGCACTTCTTCGGTTGTTCGTGACGAATCATCTGCTTCATGAAGTCGACTTTTCTAAGACCGTCTACTGCGTAGTAAAGCTGTTCAATCTTGTCGATGTTAGAGACTTCTGCCTCTACTTCAATATTTTCTGGGTTATTCATATAAAGTTGGCACAAGTATTGAACTTCTTCTGGCATGGTTGCCGAAAAGAGCATTGTTGCCCGTTCTGTATTCATTTTTTTAATAATCGTTTCAATTTGATCTTTAAAGCCCATGATGAGCATTTCGTCTGCCTCATCTATAACAAAGAACTTAATTTCTTTTAACTTAACGTTCTTGTTGAGCAAGTGGTCCATTAATCGACCCGGTGTTGCCACAAGTACATGGGGCTTTTTCTTAAGTTCTTTACGTTGAAACTCCATAGGCGTTTTACCGTAAATAGCACAACTTCTAACACCTTTGTATTTGCCAATTTCATGCAGGTCACCGTGTACCTGTGCTGCTAATTCTCTTGTTGGTACAAGAATAAGCGCTTGGACACTTTCACTTTCAATGTCAATTTTCTCACAGATAGGAATCGCAAATGCCGCTGTTTTACCACTACCCGTTTGGGATTTGACAATTAAATCTTTGCCTTCCAAAATCTTAGGAATAGCAGCTACTTGTACTTCTAAAGGACTTTGAAAGCCAAGTTCGCTGAGCGCACGCTTAATGTTATTATCTAGCGGGAAATCTTTGAATTTCTCTACTTTATGATCGATGTTTGGATTAATTTCATTCATGTTTATACCTCTTCCTCAATGGACACTTCTACCGTACTTACTTTTTTCAACCTCTAATCATACCATATTTAGCGCCCATTGTGAAAGTATTTTTAATTTTACAACAAATTTATTAAAGATTTGTCTGTAAATAAAGTTCTACCATTTCTTTTGGAACTAAGCTCCCGCCTGTTGCCCATGCAATATGCGTCACATTTTCAACGTATGTGCTCAGTCCTTTAGCAGTGTAGTATTGTTTCATATTTTCAGGACGAATCAGTGCCGCATAAGCTGCACAGGCAGATGGTTCTATGAATAGGTCTTCGGTCTTAAGTAACTCGCGCATCAAATGGTAAAGTCTATAGTCTTCAATTGTTGCTATGCCGCTGAGCATAGGTTCAATAAACTTACCGACAAACGCAGAAGGCCTACCAACAGCTAACCCATCCGCTTCCGTTTTTCCGCTGATTCCAAAATCCTGTACCGATACGCCGTCATGCTCGCCTGTCGCCATGCCAAGCATCATGCAACATGCTTCTGTTGGTTCTGTGAAGAAACAATGAACATTGTCTCCGAAAACCTGTTTTAAACCAAAAGCAACACC
>JBGSUZ010000288.1:0-2605 GCA_041753235.1 Acidaminobacteraceae bacterium | reverse complement strand
TAAAATCAGATTTTCCTGAAAAATAGTCTATATTGTCTTTCATTGAAACAGGGTTGCCGTTTTCAGTTTTTAATCCTGCAGGGTCAATGGTCACTTTATAAGTCTGGCCGGGCTTAGTTGGGCCTCGTTTGATATGAAGTCGCTTTTCACCCTTAATGTATTTTGCAGAAATCAATGTGACATCATTATTTACATTTACAACGCCTGCCATTTCAGCAGTTTTTGCATCCAGTTCTTCTGAAAAATAAATATCTAAAGCATTATAACACGTAACGACGGCTTCTAAAGTTACCTCCATTGATGGGAGAACTGGTGTAGGCTTAGGTGTAGGTGTAGTCGATGAACCACCAGAACCACCGCCGCTATAAGACCCACCGCCAGCACCACCAGAAGGCACCGTAGCAACCGTAGTAGTCGTTTGAGTCGTTGGCGCTACCGTCACAGGCGTAGTTGTACTTGTCGCCTTTGGAGCGAGATTTGCCTGAATAGTTTCAATTAATTTTTTATCAATCGTTTTAGCAACAGCAGGTTGCTCAAGTAGTTTCTTGTCAATTTTACCCGCTGTGACCAGTTTCTCTAAAACAGTCGCTTTTTCATCTTTAGGCGCTTGTTTCAATGCAGTGAAAGTGAAATCAAAAGCATTGGAACGGTTAAAGAGAGCCGTGCTGTCTTTATTAGCTTTATTTGTAGCGGTTGAAACCGCATACCCCTTAGAAGCTGCAAACTTTTCAACGCCTTCCCATGTGAAGTCTTTGCCTATTTCGTAATGCATAGCACTTAAAAGCATTTTTAAGAACTGTTTTTCATTGACAGGTGCGCTAGGCGCAAATTGAGTGCTGCTTACACCAGAAGCTATGCCGTTTTGCTTAGCATATGCGACATAAGGCGCAAACCAATCAGCAGGTTTGACATCTTTGAAGTTTGTTAAGTCAGTTTTCTCCAGTTTGTCTTGATCTCCAATCAACTTGACAATGAGAACCAAAGCTTCAGCTCTGCTGAGCTGGTCGTTGAGTCTAAGACCCTTTGCGTCTCCACTGATAAGGTTAAGTGCTTTCAGTGTATCAGCATTTTGTAAAGATTGTGTTACTGCTGGAATTTGTGTAGTTTCATTAGTCGCAAAACCGCTGACTGGTGTGAGCGCCAGTGAGCAGGCGAGTAATAAGGACAGGGTGCGTTTTAAGTACATATCATACCTCTTTCTATATAGTTAATATTTTTCGTCTAAAGTACATTATATATTGGTTGGTAGTGGATTGCCATAAAAATCTAAATGAGTAAAAGTATAATATAAAGCCATGGCGTTCTTATACCTTACCAGAAGGAAACAAAGCTATTATAGCGAATTATATCTTATAACTATTATATTGAAGGAGCATAACGCCATGAACTTAAAACCGTACACAAATCAGAACCAGCTAGCACCTCATCCAATCGCCACCATACACCTCGCATCTAGCGAGCAAATCAAAATAGAAATATACCCTGAACAGGCCCCTAACACGGCAAGTAGTTTTATTTGGTTAGCAGAGCAGGGCGCGTACGACAATCAGGCAATTCGACGAATTGTACCGGACTTTGTTATTCAGCCAAGCTACACTTCTTTTGACAACGATCCCGTATGCGACTTTGTTATTAATGGCGAGTTTCGTGCAAATGGCTTTGACAATGCACTCACCCTTTCTAAATATACAGTTGCTATGGGTGGCGATGGTGAAGCCCTAGCTTCAGGTAGTTGCTTTTTTATAACTGTAGGAGACTGTGAAGACCGTTTGGACGGTAAATATGCAGGCTTTGGCAAGGTTATTGAAGGGTTTGATGTAATAGACAGACTCATTGGTGTTGAAACCGTGGAAGTTCCAGCAGATATACCCGGTGTGGTTATCAACGAACCTAAAAACCCTGAAATTATGGAGCGAATTACGGTAGAGACTTACGGCGTCAAATTTGGCGAACCTGTCAAAACGACAGGTGTCTGGGCATATGAGAAAAAGCAAATCGAAATTGGAGGCACTTATAGGCATTACAAAGGGAATGAATACAAAGTCCTGAGTCTGGCGAAGCACTCCGAAACACTCGAAGACATGATTGTTTATCAGGCTTGTTATGGGAATCAGGAAACTTGGGTCAGACCACTTGCTATGTTTATTGAGACTATAGAAGTAGAAGGCAAACGGGTCAAACGATTTGAACTAATCAAATAGTATTTACGAAGCCGGAACTGGTGAAGGAGAAATGTGCATGAGGAAACCTATTATAGCAGGAATCGTTGCAGGTCTTATTATTGTAGGAGGCGTTGTATTCATGATTATAAGTAGTAGCGACCAACAAGAAGCTGTAAAGCAAGGAGACACCAATACCATTACATTCAAGTCAAAAGACGACATAAAAGTGACCGCAGACCTCTATCTGACAGCCGATGAAAAAGCGCCCTTTATCATCCTGTTCCACCAAGCAGGTTACAGCCGCGGTGAATATACAGAAATTGCACCAAAACTGAATGCCCTTGGCTTTAACTGTATGGCAGTTGATCAGCGCTCAGGCAGTGCTTTTAGAGGGGTTAAAAATGAGACCCATGCGGCGGCTATTGAAAAGAAATTGCCTGTAG
>JBGSUZ010000287.1:0-5219 GCA_041753235.1 Acidaminobacteraceae bacterium | reverse complement strand
ATTACAAGCGTAATGCTGAAAAGACGCTTACTTTGTCAGAAACCCTCAATAAAGGTGACGATATTCAAGTGAGAGTCAAGGGGACTGTCGTTGGCGGACGGGTGGAATACATTAAGAAAAACGGTCAGCGTATTGAAACTGCACCAGCGGGTGACAGTGTTATTGTTAATTTCAAGCATGACGTGTATAAAGGGACAGAAGTTTACAGAACTTATGACCAGCACCTAATGAAACAAGTACAAGCAGATATTTATAGCAGTGAACGCAGCAGTGGCATTAGTCTTAAACTCCATATGGCTGTGGATCAACCGCTCAAGCTAGAATTAATCCATGAAACGGGTTTAAGCGCGGTTGTGGAAACTGAGCAGAAAGCGGAAGTTGCCCTTAAAGTGGCACTTTCGAATGAGCGTATTCAAGAGCAGTTAGAAAAAATGGGTGGCACAGCGTTTACCATGACGGCTCTGGAAATTATTCGAGAAGGCAATGAAACCGTGCCTGTAAAAGTACTTAACCAACTGAGAAGAGATGGGGTAGAAGCTTTAACGGCTATGCTAGAGGCTTCGTGGCAGAGAACTATGGACTCAGCTTCAAACCAATCGGATTCAGACGATGAAGATGATGAGGAAAACGACGATTATACTCAAGTCATTGGTAGTGAGAAAATGGCTCTTTCAGCGATGGTGCGAACGCCAGAACAATTTGCTGCCGCAGCAGAACTTGGCATTAAAACCATTTATGTTTACAATCTGTTTGAATCGGCAAACGTAACGGTTGACAGCAGTTCAGAAGATCTTCAGCAAGATTGGTTAGACCAGTGGCTTCAATGCCATACTGAATACCCAGAGGTTGCGTTGATTCCTTATTTGGGACGTTTTGTATACTCGGATCAACTTCATGCAAAACTGAAAAACCTCAAGGAAAAAGCGCCTATGTTCAAAACTGTTTTAGCAGCGAGCTTAGGTCAAATGGCGCTTGCTCAAGCAGAAGGCTTCCAAGTACTAGCTGATTTTAGCCTTAATGCCTTTAATAGAGAAACCGCAGAAGTTTTATTTAGACAAGGCGCTCAGCAGACCACACTGTCTTTAGAGTTAAACGAAGATCAGATTGAGGCATTATTAGAGCACCAAAGACCAGGACAGGCATACGAATTTATAGGTTATGGTAAAATTCCGGTTATGGTTAATCAATACTGTCCAATCAACGGCGTTTATGCAAAAGACAAACCGGGTTGTCAAATTTGCCGAAAAGATCAGTTCTATTTAGAGGATAAGACCGGTGCTCGCTTCCAAGTTAAAGGCGACGCGCACTGTCAGGTTGAGATTTTCAACAGTGCTGTGCTGAACCTAGCAGACGAATGGCACGTTCTTGAAAACTTAGGACTTAGCAAATACCGCTTAAACTTTGTCGACGAGACAAGTGAAGAGGTATGTGAGGTAATTGAGACTCATATTAAGGCTTCCCTTAACTTCCCAGTAGAACTGCGGGGCAAAGGCTATACCAAAGGACATTTTAAACGCGGCGTCCTGTAAGCGCCAAGACAAGCGCATACAGCGATTGTCCCACACACAACAAACATTTCCGACTCAATCGATGCAGCGAGAGGTGACAGATATGAACGAAAAATCCTTAAGAGTATTGGAATACTTTAAAATAATTGAAAAACTAACCAATGAGGCGAGTTCAACACTAGGCAAGACCTTGTGCGAACAAATGCGCCCTTCAATCGACCCAGATGAAATCGGCAATGGGATAGCTGAAACTAGCGAAGCGGTAGAACTGCTTCTTAAATTTAATGCCCCCCCATTTGGCCCAATTCTCGACCTAAAGAACCACATGAAAATTGCCGAAATTGGCAGCTTTATGTCAACCATTCAGTTACTTCAAGTATCAGATACGTTAAGAACAGGACGAAATCTGAAAAGTTACTTGATTAAATCAATTGCAGAATCCACAACGTTCCCTATTTTAAAAGGGTTTGCAGAGCAGTTGACTGCAATTAAGAACGTAGAAGATACCATCAACAATGCCATTATCGGTGAAAATCAAATTTCAGATAATGCCAGTCCAGCGCTTCGTAAAATTCGCAGAGAAATTGAAAGCAAGCATCAATCGGTTAAAAGTAAACTGGAACATTTAGTAAGAGATCAAGAAAGTAAAAAATATTTACAAGACTCTTTAGTAACTATTAGAGAAGACCGCTTTGTTGTACCGGTCAAGAGTGAGTACAAAGGCATGATTAAAGGCCTTGTTCACGACAGGTCATCCAGCGGTTCAACACTCTACATTGAACCCTTTGCGGTTGTAGAACTGAATAATGAACTAAGGGAGCTAAAGCTTAAAGAATTGGTAGAAATTGAACGTATTCTCACTGAACTTACCGCTTTTGTTGGTGAATTTACAGAATCTATTCGCGCCAACCAAGAAATTCTTCAAATGCTGGACTTTATATTTGCCAAGGGTAAGTTAGCACTCAGCATGAAAGCGGTTGAGCCAGAAATCAATAAAGAAGGTAAAGTCCGACTAAAGAATGGACGCCATCCACTCATAGACCCTAAAAACGTTGTCCCGTCTAATTTTTGGATTGGGGAACAGTTTAAAACCCTGCTTATTACAGGCCCGAACACTGGTGGTAAAACGGTAACGCTTAAGACGGTTGGTCTATTGACGCTTATGATGCAAAGTGGACTTCACGTACCAGCAGACTACGGCACTAAAATGACCATTTTTGATGGGGTTTTTGCAGATATTGGTGACGAACAGTCCATAGAGCAGAGTCTCAGTACCTTTTCGTCTCATATGACCAATATTGTCGAGATTATGAACCATGCCAGTAAAAACAGTTTGGTACTCTTTGACGAATTGGGCGCTGGAACAGACCCAACAGAGGGCGCTGCGCTGGCAAAGGCGATATTAGACAAATTGTACAAATGGCATGTAACCACCATCGCCACCACGCATTACAGTGAACTTAAGGAATATGCCCTGCTTACAGAAGGCGTTGAAAACGGGTCTGTAGAGTTCGATGTAAACACCCTTAGCCCAACTTACAGGCTGTTAATAGGTGTACCGGGCAAATCCAACGCATTTGAAATTTCTAGAAAACTTGGTCTTAGCGGCGAGATTATAGAAGAAGCTAAAAAAATGATTGCAACAGAAGATATTGTTTTTGAGGAAATTCTAGCCAATATTGAAAAGAGCCGAAAAGCGGCGGATGAAGAGAGAGACCTGGCTATCCGTTTGAGACTTGAATCAGAACAGCTCAAGAAAAAGTTAGCAGACAGAGAAGACAAGCTCAGTGTTCAAAAAGAAAAAATTCTTGAACAGGCTAAAGAAGAAGCTCGGAAAGTATTAAAGGAAGCCAAAGAACAGGCAGACGAGTTGGCAAAAGAGATACGCCAAATTGGTACTGACGTGAAGAAGACAGACAGCAAACGGGTTGAGGAAATGCGTCGAAAAATCAAGACAGACCTAGATGCACTCAACGCGCTCCAAACGGAAGAAGAAGACTATGTATATAGCAATGTGCCTAAAAATCTAAAAATCGGGGACAGTGTAAAAGTCATTTCTTTGGACCAGATTGGGACCGTTTCAACACTGCCAGACAAAAACGGTGACTTAAATATTCAAGTGGGCATCATGAATTTAAACTTGAATATTAGCCAACTTAAACTTGCAGAAGCCTTCTCAGAGAAGAAACCACAAAAACAAAGAAGCTCAGGTTCAGGACTTAGAACTGCTTCGGTTAAGAGTGAAGTGGATCTTAGAGGTATGAATGTTGAAGAAGCAATTGTCGTCTTAGACAAGTATCTAGACGAAGCGTATTTGTCACATCACCAGTCAGTGCGCATCATTCACGGCGTCGGTACGGGCGCATTAAAGGCAGGACTTCAACAATTTTTTAGAACCCACCATCACATCAAAAGCTTCCGTTTAGGTGCTTATGGTGAAGGTGGTATGGGCGTAACCGTTATTGAATTAAAGTAAAATCAACCAAACAAAAGCCTGCACAATGAACTGTTATAGTTTCATTGTGCAGGCTTTATTCGTGGTCTTAATTAAATTAATTACCAGAGCTATTTGAACTGTCCATCGCCTTTCTATAAGTGCGAATCTGTTCAAGCACATTTAAAAACTCAGCGTTTTCAGGATATTTCTTGTTACCTTGTGTAAAGGTCAGCTCAGCATTTAAAATATCACCAGTTTCAATCTGAAAGGCCCCTTTGTAAAGGTAATAAGACTCTGATTGCCAGTTTTTATAGTAACCAACTGCCAAACCACCAGCAAGAGAGACCACTAAGAGAATACATGCTAAATGGTTTTTCCAGTCGAATTCCTTTTGATTTAAGTAACCAATGCTCCAAGTAATTAAGAAGCCACCAATTAAGCCAGCAATGTGGGCACTGTCATCAATAATAGGATTGGCAATGCCGTAAGCGATATTGATTGCTAATAACACAAGAATACTGTTACCGAAGACACGCTTGTATACTTCTTTGTTTAATGTAAGGAGGTAAAGGTTTGCGCCGATTAGGCCGAAAATTGCCCCAGAAGCGCCCGCAGAGACACCAGGGCTAAAAATAAAGCTGCCAATGCTACCCGCCAAACCGGAAACGAAGTAAATAATCAAGAATTTCTTCTTGCCAAAAACCAGTTCTGTTTCAATACCAAAGGTGACCAGTGCCATACTGTTAAAAAGCAGGTGGAAAAAATCTACGTGCAGGAACATCGGGGTAAAGAGTCGGTACCACTGTCCATCTACAAGAAGAAAATTGACTTTGGCGCCAAAGTTGACAAGGGTCATAGTGGAAACCTTTGAATCAACGAGCCACATCACTGCAAAAACGATTACATTGATGGCAACTAAAATGTGACTCAGAAATATCGGTTTTTTAATACGGTCTGCTATCATATCAAACATCCTTTCTATATCAATAAGATAATAACAAAAAATTGACCTGTCATCAACTTCATGATATAATTTCACAAAGTTGAATATCTAAGTTGATGACGAGGAAAGTAAACAATTGTCTTAGCACAAGCGAGTCGGAGTTGGTGAGAGTCCGATGCGAGCCTTTGTTGAAACGCACCTCTGAGCATCCGGTTGAAAGCATGAGCTGTAGGACGGACGGTACCCACCGATAAAGGGATTGAGTGAATCCGAAAGGATTAATTAGAGTGGTAACGCGGAACATTTCGTCTCTATCTGAAAAAGATAGAAA
>JBGSUZ010000286.1:0-2008 GCA_041753235.1 Acidaminobacteraceae bacterium | reverse complement strand
GCGCTGGCAGAGGCAATGATTAAATAAGGTCAGCCAGCTGTAGACCGTTACCTAAACTTCTTATCTGCAGGTAACCATCAATACCCAATCGACATTCTTAAAGCAGCGGGTGCAGACATGGCTTCAGGCAAGCCAGTTGATGACTGTTTAGCCCTGTTCAGTCGCTTAGTTGACGAGTTTGATGAGCTGCTTAAATAGACTTTTTCGAACAAGTTAAACAACAAGTTTTCGAATGCCCCTTGTAAGCTTTAGTTGCCTATGGTAAAATACCCTAGGCAATTGAATAAGAGACAGTTCGTGTACCATCCTGTCTATAAACAAAACTAGGGCATTCAAAAATACAAATTTGAGGGCGCTTTTGCGCCCTTTTTATTTTTTGACGGACGTGCTATGTCTAGGTGTAGCCGCCGACTTTCGTGTATTTTAGAGGCGCTTGCGCCTCTTTTTTGTTTTTGTGATTGTAAAAAAGGAGTATTAAATGAAAAAAATAGCAATTTCTACAACACTGCCGCTTGAAATATTGCTGGCTGCAAAAGCCGAAATCATAGACCTCAACAACCGTTTCGTTACCTCGCCCAATGCTGCTAATTGGTTAGCGCAGGCTGAGAAGAGCGGTTTTCCGAAAAGTCTTTGCGCATGGATCAAAGGCCTTTACGGTGCCTGTATGGATGCGCAGCCAGACTTGTTTATTGCGGTGACGGAGGGCGATTGCTCCAATACAAAGGGTCTCAATACCATATTAGCGCATAAGGGTATTTCAGTTCTTTCTTTTGGTTACCCACAGCATAATACAGTTGAAAATTTAGACGTAGCGCTTAAGCAATTTGCAGCGGACTTGAACGTCGCTTGGTCTGAAGTAGAAGCTATGAGAACGCGCCTACAGAAAGTCAGAGCCCTTGGCATAGAACTGGACCGCCTGACTTATGAGACGAACCAAGTCAGTGGCTTTGAAAATCACTTATGGCTTGTGAGTTTCAGCGACATGGACGGCAATTTGGAAGCTTTTGAGGAAAAACTTGCTAACTTTATAGAAGAAGCCAAACAGCGCCCCGCCATGCCACAGACCGTTAGACTGGCCTATATAGGCGTGCCGCCAATGACTGCGGACCTTTATGGTTACGTAGAAGACCACGGCGCGCACATTGTTTTCAACGAAGTTCAGCGTCAATTTGCCATGCCTCATGCACTTACCGCGGCATCACTCGCTGAGCAATATGCCCAGTATACCTACCCTTATGACTTACAAGCCCGCATAGCAGACATTCAGCAGGCTATAACGGAGCGAAAAATAGACGGGGTCATACATTACACCCAAGCCTTTTGTTATAGAGCACTAGACGATGTGATTCTCAAGGATGTGCTGACCTGCCCTGTATTGACCATTGAAGGGGATCAGGCCACTCAATTGGATGGCAGAACCAAGCTTAGACTAGAAGCCTTTATAGACATGCTAAAAGGAGATACTTTCTAATGAAAATACTAGGACTCGACCTAGGCAGCCGCCAAGTCAAATTGGCATTGATGGACGATGGTCAAATCGTATTAAAAAAATCATGGCATACCGCCAACTTCTATAGACAATTCTGTAGCCCAAGCGGCAACGTCAAGGAACTGGGCTTAGACCTCAGCGCCCTTGGTATTGAAACGCCAGACCTATGCGTTTCTACAGGTTACGGGCGCAATAATACTCAGCTCAAAGGTTTTCAACCTATCAATGAACTCAAAGCCCATAGTTTCGGTGCTCAGCATCAGACGGGTGAGAAGGATTTTGTACTCTTAGATGTGGGTGGTCAAGACGTCAAGGTCATGCGGGTCGAAAAAGGCCAATTAGTAGACATGACCCTCAACGACAAGTGCGCCGCTTCCTGCGGTCGCTTTTTAGAACAGATGGCTGAAATTCTGGACATGCCACTAGAAATTATGACGGGGCATATTTTAGAACCAGTGAGTCTTTCATCGACTTGTGCGGTTTTCTGTGAGTCAGAGCTGATTGGCAAAATGGCGGAGG
>JBGSUZ010000285.1:0-2582 GCA_041753235.1 Acidaminobacteraceae bacterium | reverse complement strand
CTCATATAAAGAGATATGACATATGTCATACTTTTTAAAGTTTATAAGCTTTTCATATGCCCTAGGTTTCTATGGCAGGGTATAATGTAATATGATACCCGAAAGACAAAATGCATTAAGTCGATGAGGAGGACACCATGAAAAAGTTCTACCAGAAAGTCAATTTACTACTAGAGCAAAATCAAACAAGCTTTGCAATTTGCTCTGTAATAGAAACAAAAGGTTCTACACCAAGGCATTCAGGCAAAATGATTGTATATCCAGATGGACAATCAGAATTTACGATTGGTGGTGGCCCCGCGGAAAAAGCGACCATCGACGCTGCAGTAGAAGCATTGAAAACAGAGCAATCAGCTGTCTATGAATGGATTTTAAACAAATCTCAGACGGGTGGACTCAACGCCGAGTGTGGCGGACAAATGAAAATTTGGATAGAGGTGTTTCTTATTCGACCTCAGTTAGTCATTATAGGGGCAGGGCATGTAAATTTGGCACTTTCACAGCTGGCTGAAGGACTAGGGTTTGACCTTCTCGTAATCGATGATCGATTGACAACTTTAGAAGACCCACGTTTTTCTTCGGCTAAAGAAGTGATTGTAGAAACGCAAATATGTGACGCAGTACAACGTGCAAAACCGTATATAAAACCCAATGCCTATTTAGTGATAGCGACCAAAGACGACGATGGCGGTGCGCTCAGCGCTCTAAACGGACTTATAGCACCTTATATAGGTCTGATAGGAAGCAAACGAAAAATAACAAAAATAAGAGAGCGTTTAACCGATGAAGGGGCTTCTCCACAGTGGCTAGACAGTATTCATATGCCCATAGGTCTAAAAATAGGCGCTGAAACCCCTGAAGAACTTGCTATTAGTATTTGGGCAGAAATTTTAACAATAAAAAAGCAAAAGGGAGCAAGTCAATGAACCCTATAAGACGTATTGAATTGCCCTTAATTTGGATTAGAGGCGCCGGAGATTTGGCAACAGGTGTAGGTGTGCGTCTCTTAAACTCAGGCTTTCAAATAGCTTTTTCAGAAATAGAAAAACCAACGGTGATTCGAACAACAGTAGCCTTTGCTGCTGCAGTCTACGAGGAATCAGTTATAGTGGAAGGGCATCAATCGGTAGTTTGTACAGGCGTTGAAGCAGTTGAAGAAGCGCTATCATCAGGAAAGGTGCCAGTCTATATTGGGGATGAAGAAAATGCACTGGCTTACTTCAAACCATCAATTTTCATTGAGGCAACGATTCGTAAGGAAAAGATAGACATACCTCGTGATTTGGTCATGAGAACCATTGCACTAGGACCGGGTTTTTCAGCACCTGAGGATGTAGACGTAGTCATTGAAACCATGCGTGGTCATTACTTGGGACGTGCGATTTGGAAGGGTAAGGCTATTCCCAATACAGGTATTCCTGGCGAAATAGCCGGTTATGCCAAGGAGCGTGTCATACATGCACCTGCCAAAGGCAGCATCATCGGGCTAAGCAATATTGGAGATTATGTGACACAGGGGCAGACCATTGCTTATATAAAAACTGATGACAGCGAGGAGCGGGTAGAAGTACTTGCTAGTATTACAGGGATTTTAAGGGGAATGATTCGTGAAGGACTCTGGGTAGATTTTGGCATGAAAATTGCTGACATAGACCCACGCTGCGAAAAAGCGCATTGCTTTAGCATCTCTGACAAAGCTAGGGCGATAGGTGGCGGCGTACTTGAAGCTGTGATGGTTTTGATCCTAAAAAGTTAATAACCTTTAAACTTATTTATGAAACTGGTATAATGGTTATAGAATTGGGGCTGAAAGATCATGAGTATGAATATGAATTTACAACTATTGCAGACGCAAAAATTGGTGATGACACCTGAACTGAAGCAAGCCATTGAAATGCTACAATATAGTCAATTGGAACTTAATGAATTTCTTCATGAAGAGCTAATGACCAATCCTGTGCTTGAAATGGAGTCGCCAGAGCCGCCTGCAGAGCGAAAGGAAACAAACACAGTGGAACATGACTGGAAGAGTATCGCAGTCAGTATGAGAGACCACAGTGAAAAACAACGCATTATGACAGAGACCTCTAAAGACGATGAGGCCGAATTTGAACATACAGTACGGGATCAAGATAGCTTGCTCGACCATTTATTGGTACAACTTCAATTTACAGACTTGAAGCAAAAAGACTTGATTATTGCGACATATATTATTGAAAATATAGATGAAAACGGTTATTTAGATTTGACCCCAGAAGAAGTCGTACAAAAATTCAATGTAGATGTAGAAGTGTTCAATTGCCTATTGACGCTGATTCAAAGTTTTGAACCTATAGGCGTTGCGGCAAGAAGCCTGCAAGAGTGTCTCAAACTTCAAATCCTAGCCGATGAAAATTCTCACCTTTTAGCCTTAGTAATTGTGGAAAGGCACCTTAAAGATTTGGCAGAGAACAAGCTGGCAGTCATAGCCAAAGCACTTAACGCCAGATTAGAGGACGTTCAAAACGCTACAGACTATATCAAGACACTCGAGCCAAAGCCTGGCAGAAAGTTTAATGGCAATGCAGAGGTGCGTTATATTG
>JBGSUZ010000284.1:0-2456 GCA_041753235.1 Acidaminobacteraceae bacterium | reverse complement strand
TTACCTTCCCTATAAACTTTCCATCTTCAATCAAGTAACCACAACCAATATTTAAAGAAAACTCACCTTGATTAATATTTCCGGTATGAGCACCCATGACAAATCCAATGTAAACGCCTCGTTTAATGCCTTTAATTAATTCTTCGTCTGGCATAGACTCACCTTCAATTTTAAGGTTTGTATTAAATAGAATTGGATTGTCCTCAATTTCTTTCGAGAACATGGTTTGCTTAATGGCATTGCCTGTTGGTTTCATATCAAGTTTTTTAGCTTGACCAATTGTCAGCAAATAGTTGTTCAGCACGCCTTTGTCGTAGAGGACGGTGCTGCGTGCACGTGTGCCTTCATCGTCAAATCGGCAGCTATTGGAACCAAAAGGCATGGCGCCATCGTCTATAATGGTTATTTTTTCAGAGAATAGTTGCTGTCCAATTTTACCTTTAACCGGTGAAATGTCCTTAACAACGTTGCCGCCATTTATGCCACTAAGTACTCTGAGCATAAGCGAGCCCATGGCATAACCAGAAAATACAACTGGTATTTTTTCATTGTCTAAGGTAACTTCGTTATTTTCTAAGTGATGCATGTAAATTAGTTTCTCAATGTCCTTATCTCTTATGGTTGGCAATTTACCACCATTATAAGTCTTTATAGCCCCAAAGAAACCTTGATCGTTCATCGTATACATACCTATGTCGCAATTGGTGTAGTCGTAACTGCCTTCAAACCCAGAGCTGTTGATTAATTTCACAGTTCTTAGCTCTCTGTTTAACCAAACGGTTGAATTTACATTAGGAGCGGCAGCTTTAAGTCTATTGGATATGTCAAAACAACAGGAAACAAGCTCCTGAGTTGTCATCTGTTTAAGTTCTTCTGAAGCGCTGTACACCTCTGCCATGGTTTCATTTGGGAAAGGATTGGCCTCTGATTTTTGATGTTCTAAGGAAATCAATGCGCGTGATATAAGGGTTTAATCGTCTAGCTGGTTTGAGACTGCTGAACCCAAATTCCCATCTTTGACGATTCTAAGAGACACTTCTGTTTTCTTATTGGACTCAATAGCTTGCATATTGCCAGCAGCAATAGATAGACTTGTATTATAGACTTCTCTACAGTAAACCTCTGCGCTGTCACATACCTTAAGTGCTTTTTCTAAAAGAGACTTCATGCTATTTACCTCCTATGCCCATATTCGTTATTTTGATAGGCGCTGCGCCTTTGCCAGATTGAATTAAGATTTGTCCACCTTTTCCGCAACCACCTACTTTTGAAAAGCTCACTTGGTCGCCAACCATTTCTATGTTGTTTAAGGTCGTAAATAACTGCCCAGTCAATGCTACGTCTCTTACCATACCACCTAGCTTACCATTTTCAATTTTGTAAGCGCCTTGGACTGCAAACGTGAATGTGTCGCCATTGGTTTGACCGCCTGCTGATCCAAATAGGTAATAGCCATTATCAATTGTCTTAATCATGTCTTCTAAGCTATAGCGTTCTTTGTCAATGTAGATATTGCCCATACGTACAATTGGGGTAAAACCAAAGCTCTTAGCCCTTGCATGTCCTGTTGGTATTTCATTCAACAAATTGGCAGTTTCCAGCGAATGTAAACGTCCCGCTAATTTACCTTCCTTGATTAAGTAAGTTTTCTTTGCGCGTGTGCCTTCATGATCGTAAACATAACTTCCAGGGTAACCTGAAAGTGTTGGATCGTCTAGAACGTTAAAATGAGGCATGGAAAATTCTGCGCCAATACGCATTGTTTTTGCTAAAGATTCATTGCCTAAAAGATTATCCGCTTCACTTAAGTGTCCAAACGCTTCATGAATGAACAAGCCGCTGACGTCACTGTCTAAAATGACGTCGTAGTTGCCACCAGTAATAGGCTCTGCGTCAAGAATGTCAATTGCCTGCTGTGTTTTGGCAAGTACCGCTTCCTGCTGATTCAATAGAAGGCTATAATCGTCTGAACCTCCGAACGCAAGTCGCATGGTTTGCGTCAAATCATCTTTCTTAGACGTAATTCTAAAGGTAATACCGCAGATTAATTCTTCCTGACGGACTTCCGTGCCTCTATTGTTGATAACGAGCGTATCTGTAAACTGCTCATAATATTCCGTTTCTAAATTTACAATTTGCTCATGACTCATAATGCACTCTATATAGTCGTTCAATAAGGCTTTTTTATCTGTAATGGAGACTTGTCTTGGATCCATTTTAGAACTTACACGTACATGGTCCACATTAACTTCTACTGTTTCAAAAGTCTTCTTACCTTCTATTAGGTCACTCGCTAGTTTGGCTTCATTTAACGCCAGTGTGATATCCTTTGGGTCAGTAAAGCAAAACGTGCCATAACCGCCGCCACTCAACACGCGAACATTACCACCATTCTTTCTAATAACTGAAACCGTATCCAGTTCCCTTTTAGTACCACTGATAGTTGTCTGAGAAAA
>JBGSUZ010000283.1:0-8287 GCA_041753235.1 Acidaminobacteraceae bacterium | reverse complement strand
CCATCCAGATCAGACCATCATTATAGAGGGGATTCATGGCCTAAATGAGCGTCTGACGTCATTGATAGATAAAAAAGATAAATTTAAAATTTATATCAGTGCGCTGACAACTTTAAGCATTGATGATCATAATAGAATTCCGACAACAGATACGCGTCTATTTAGAAGGATAGTTCGCGATTACCGTTCAAGAGGTTATTCAGCACTTACAACCATTGGACAGTGGCCTTCTGTGCGTAGAGGTGAAGAAAAAAATATCTTCCCATTCCAAGAGGAAGCGGATGTGATGTTCAACTCAGCAATGGTTCATGAACTGGCTATTCTTAAAAAGTATGCCCAGCCATTACTTATGGAAATTGACGAAACCAAGCCGGAGTATGTGGAAGCTAAACGTTTATTGAAATTCTTAAGCTACTTCAAGTCCATTGAAGACGAAAAACATATTCCACCAACCTCTATTTTAAGAGAATTTATTGGTGGGAGCAGCTTTGAAGCATAAAAAATAATCAGTCCTGGAGGTGTAAGCTCAGTGTTGGAAGGCAAACTGCAACATTTGAATCATACTTCAGCAATGAAGGGACCACTGCTGGCTTTTATCAGCAGCATTTTACTATTCTTTGTCATCCTTTTTTCTCAAGATTGGTTGATTCAGCAGGCGTTAAATGTAAATTTGAGCGCTATTAGTGGTTTTTTTGACATCGGCATGGCCTTTGGGCTGATTTTGATCTACAATACGGGCTATTACACTTTTGTGACAACTCGAAAACGGAAAATGCTCATTCATGCATTAGCTTTTCAAAGTGCTGCAATTTTTGACTTAATTAGTTTTATTGTCTTGGTCTTTTCACAAAGGGTTGCGGAAGTAGATAACCTCCAACTTGGAAATTTTCTGGGCAATATGAATTTATTCATTCTCTTCGCCTTTATTATTTGGGCCGTAGTGGAACGTGAGGAAACGATTGCAACAGTTAAGGGAAACCACTATTTTATATTAATGCCAGCTATAGTCGTTGTGTTTTTTATAAGCTTTTTAGGACTGTTAGATTTGGCAGTTAAAAGAATGGATTCATTGAATTGGATAGGACCGGCAGGCGTGGGCATTAGTTATATCGTATCCTTTGAATTATTATTCTTGATGATTTTATGCATGCGACAATATTATAGCGACCGCAACGAAAATCATGTCAAAATGATTTCGGGTTATGTCTTTTTCCTAATGGCTATGCTCTATAACAATTTTATGGCTCAGTATGGTCAGCTAGCGATGCTCTTTAGCTATATATTTCAAGTGCTTGGCGTTGCCGTTTTGCTTAAGTACACTTATAAATTGTATATTGGCAATCCGTTAAAGGACATTTTACGCCGTGAAGAACAGGTACACGTCTTCGCAAAGAATATTGAGACGGTTATTCGCAAAAAGACTAATGAAGTCAGTGAAATTAACAAACGATTTCTAGTGGAGTTAGAATACGCGAAAAGTATTCAGCAGTCATTGTTGCCGCCAGGTCGTCTGGTCATTAAAAATACACACTTCATATCTGAGTATTTTCCTTGTGACAAGCTTTCAGGAGATTTTTACGATATTTATAAAATTGACGATGAAAACATTGGTATGTATATTTTAGATGTTTCAGGTCACGGTATTTCTGCAGCACTTATGACCATGTTCTGCAATAACTATATTCGTTCAACTGAGCGGCTAATTATGCGTTTTAGAGGCCTTAAACCCCACAAAAATTTAGCGAATTTCTTTGAGGAATTCAATAAGATGAATTTCCCAGATGAAATGCATATGGTTGTATTTTTTGCTTCTTATAACATGACAACTAAAAAATTGACCTACTGTTCCGGAGGCATGAACTGCATTCCTTTTGTAGTCAGCGAAGATGGCAGTATTGCTTATCTAGACGACTCCGAAGGCTTTGCTATTTGTAAGCTCAATGGCATTTATACACCAGAGTATAAATCGTCAAATATAACCCTTAAAACTGGGGATCGGGTGATTTTCTATACAGACGGTCTAGTCGATCAGGAAAAAAATCAAGTATTCTCTCAAACGGAGTTAGAGCAGGCGTTTTGCGATGGACATAAACTGACTTTAAGACAAATGAACGAGCGTGTAATCGCTCGTATTTACCCCAATAGCAGTACTTTAGAAGATGATATTACTTATTTTATTATGGAAGTTTAACGCCAATATTGTGTTTTGGTTGGTTTTAATATTTTAAAGATACTTAAAATCTATAGATTCAGTTTGACTAATGCACATATAAAAAATATAATGTGCTTGGGGGATTAAAAAATATTATAGGATTAATAGGAGTTTAAACACATGGGGATTAATGAAGTTTTAGTCGTCAACAGCCTTGAGCAGATCAAAGCGCTTTCTAGCCCTTATCGCATCAAGATTATTGAAACATTTGACAACAAACCAGCGAGTGCGAAAGATATTTCTACTCGTATGGGAGAGCCACACGGTCGAGTCAATTATCATATCAAGACATTGGCGAAAGTCGGTATTTTGAAATTGGTAGACGTTTCAGTGAAGCAAGGTGTCGTTGAAAAGTATTACATGCCAGTAGCAGAATCTATTGTACTGGACAGCAGAGTGGTTAATAAAAATGGTGACCACGAGGTAAAAGACCTTAGAAATGCTGGTATAGCACTCTATGAGAAAATTTCAAAAGAGTTTTATGCCACAATGAACAGCCAAGACGTCAAGCTTCAAAAGAAAATCAACTACGACTACGACTTCTTCTTAACAGAAGAGGAAGCAGATACCTTGAATGGTAAAATTCAAGAATTGGTTGATGACTATTTGAAGGATAAAGAAGAGCCAAGAGAAGGCGCTTCTCGCTATTTCGCAGCATCGATGATTATTCCAATGGCCTTGGGGGAGGACATTAGATATGAGTCTGGTGAGGAAGGCGACCACGACGAGACAGAATAATGGACAGGGGGCATTGACCCCCTGTTTTTTTCTATATATAAATAGGCAGACGATTAAAGTGAGGCAGGTGACTTAGTTGACCTTAGACAACCTATTAGATCGCCTTGAGGCGCTAGGCATCGAACGTCCAGCGGTAATGTCCGTGTCAGCGGTGACAGGCTATGAATCGGTTTATGAAAAGCGACGTACAGAAAACAGATTAAGTGGTTTTGAACCAAATGTGTTTGAACAGGAGCGCGTACAGCAATATTTAGAACCTTGGCAGACCATTATAGGATTGGCAATTCCTTATTCATTAGTACCTCTTAAAACAGCGGTACAACCGAAGGCAATCAGCCAAGTGAGTATTATGGCGTGGGAATGGGACTACCATCAAGTGATTCGCCAAACCCTTCAAAGCGCATTAACCGATGTAGGTGCTTACAGTATCCACGTTGATTCAGGGCCACTGCCTGAACGAAGTATCGCCTTAAAGATGGGGCTGGCAAAAGCAGGGCGCAGTCAACTCCTAATTCACCCTAGATACGGAACTGGTTTTTACCTAGCCTTTGTATTGACGAATTTACAGCCTTCAGAAGGTGCTCTTGCTGAACAGGGCGGTGAAAAGATATTGACTAGCGAGTTAATACTTGCAGACTGTTGCAAGGACTGCAGGCGCTGTCAGAAAAGCTGTCCCAGTGCTGCACTGACGGGGGAATCAGACTTTGATGGAACCAAGTGTGTGTCTGCGCTGACACAGAAAAAAGGTAAACTAAATGAGTGGGAAAGGTCGCTTCTTGGCAGTCAATTATATGGTTGTGATATTTGCCAATTAGCATGTCCTGCAAATAAGGAACTGACGTGGCAAGAGCCCTCAGACACGAAATTTCCAATAAACCGTCAAACATCGAATCGGATAGACCCAAGTGGTTTGTTAATGCTTTCGCAAAAGGCGTTTCTTAGAACTTATGGGCATATGGGATTTGCTTGGCGCGGTGTAAAGACCATGAAGCGCAACGCGCTTATCAATATGGGTAATAGCCATGACTTGTATTGGTCGGGTATATTAGAGGACTATTTAAAGGATTATGGCGCACAGGACGGCGCAGAATTAACTGAAATTGCAATATGGGCTTTAGCACAGCTCCGTATTGTTTCAATAAATCCGGGAAGGACGTAAATCAGTGAGAGATCTTAATCAACTATTAGCAATCAATTTAAAACGGATAAGAGAAGAAAGAAGCTTATCGCTTGCTCAGCTTTCAGAAGTATGCGGTGTCAGTAAGAGTATGCTGGGGCAAATTGAACGGGGTGAGGCTAACCCATCCGTCGGAACTATTTGGAAAATCGCCAATGGCCTAAGAGTTTCCTTCACATCACTATTGAGTGAATCGCCGGGACAAGTCAAAATCATTGCGCGTTCAGATGCTTATGAAGTCGCACAAGAAGATGGCATGTACAGACTTATGTCTTATTTTCCTTATGATCCGACCAAGAAATTCGAAATGTATACAGTAGAACTTGACCCTGGTTGTCTCCATATTTCAGATGCCCATGTTAAGGGTGTTGAGGAATATCTAGTGGTTATGGAAGGTGGTCTTGAAGTAGAAATTGGTGGAACGGTCTATAAACTTAAGACCGGTGATGCTGCTAATTTTGTATCCGATGGGACGCATGCCTATAGAAATCCAACCAAAAAACTGACAAAAGTATCTATTGTACTCTTCTACGCTGAATAAGCTTTTTTTTATCATAAAATCTCTGTAAAATAAATTGTGCATTATATTGTACGTGTGTTACACTATAAAATATAAGACGTCGGGTACGTCAAAGATATTGGGTACGCACATATTTTAAGGAGGTTTGTCTATGAAAGGGCAAATGAAAGCGGTTTCTAAATTAGAACCACAAGTGGGCGCAACACTCGTACAAAAAGAAATTCCAAGCATTCAACCAGATGAAATCCTAGTCAGAATTCACGCGACATCTATTTGCGGAACAGATTATCATATTTATTCTTGGGACCAATGGTCACAAAACAGAATCAAAACACCACAAGTTATGGGTCATGAATTTGCCGGTGAGGTTGTAGAAGTTGGCAGCATGGTTAAACATATCAAACTCGGAGACGTTGTTTCAGCTGAGACACATATCGTTTGTAACGTTTGTGAAATGTGTCAAACAGGCAAAGGTCATATCTGCCAAGACACTAAAATTCTTGGCGTAGACTGTGACGGCGCATTTGCTGAATATATTGCTATTCCAGCGGCGAACGCATGGTTAAACGATCCTACAGTGCCACCAGAGTACCTTTGCATCCAAGAACCACTTGGAAATGCAGTTCACACAGTTATGTCTGGCGATATTATCGCTAAAAGCATTGCAGTTGTAGGCGTTGGCCCTATCGGCATCATGTCAGTGGCTGTTGCTAAAGCTGTAGGCGCTTCAAAAGTAATTGCTATTGACGTCAATGAATACAGACTAAACCTTGCTAAGGAGCTTGGTGCAGACCTTTGCATCAACCCAATGAAAGAAGACGTGGTTAAAGCGGTTCTTGAAGCAACAGACGGCCTTGGTGTAGACGTAGTAGCTGAAATGTCAGGTAACGCGGTTGCAATTCGTCAAGCACTTAAATACATGAAACTTGGCGGCAGAATGTCAATGCTCGGTATTCCAAATGGCGAAGTGTCATTAGACATTGCTAACGACGTTGTATTCAGAGGCATCCAAATCCACGGTATCACTGGCAGACGTATGTATGACACTTGGTATCAAGTAAAAGGCTTAATTGCTTCAGGCAATTTAAACCTTGATAAAATCGTAACGCACAAATTGCCACTCGAAAGCTTTGCTGAAGGTATGGATCTTATGGCTTCAGGCAATTGCGGCAAGGTCGTATTATTCCCAAATGGTGTGAAGTAGAGGAGGAGACACATGTCAAACGTACATGAACTCAAGTATTTGCAAGACAACATTCAAGAATTAAAAGATCAGGGCGTCTACAGAAAATTACCTGTTCTCGAGACTGCTAATGAGGCAGAAGTTATCCTTAATGGCAACAAAGTAATCAACCTTTCTTCAAATAACTACTTGGGATTTGCTACACACCCAAGAATGAAAAAAGCAGCAATTGAAGCGATTGAAAAATATGGCGTAGGTTCTGGTGCCGTTAGAACAATCGTTGGTAACATGGACATTCACGAAGAGCTTGAAAGAAAGCTTGCTATCTTCAAAAGAGAAGAAGCAGTTATGATGTTCCAATCTGGCTTCAACTGTAATGCAGGTGTTATTCAAGCAGTTACTGGCGCTGGCGACCTCATCCTTTCAGATGAGCTCAATCACGCGTCTATCATAGATGGTTCAAGACTTTCAAAAGCTGATAGAGCTGTTTTCAAACACAGCGACATGGCTGACCTTGAAAGAGTTTTAACTGAAAGAAGAGCAAACTACAAGAATGTTCTTATTATTACAGATGGCGTGTTCTCTATGGACGGCGACATCGCTAAACTTCCTGAAATCGTTGAACTTGCTGAGAAGTTCGAGTGCATGACTTATGTAGATGACGCTCACGGTTCAGGCGTTCTCGGTGAAGGCGGCAGAGGTACAGTAGACCACTTCCACCTCCACGGTAGAATTGATTTCTGCGTAGGTACACTTTCTAAAGCGCTTGGCGTTATTGGTGGCTACGTTGCCGGCAGCAATGTCATGAAAGAATGGTTAAGCCACAGAGGCAGACCAATTCTCTTCTCAACTTCATTACCACCAGCAGCAGTAGGTGCGCTCAATGAAGCTGTAGACATCCTTACAGAGTCAACAGAATACACTGACCGCCTTTGGGCAAATGCTAAGTACTTCAAAGCGAAAATGACAGAACTTGGCTACAACATCGGCAACAGCGAAACGCCAATCACACCAGTAATAATTGGTGAAGAAGCTAAAGCGATGCAGTTCTCTAGAACCCTTCTTGAGAATGGCGTGTTTGTATCTCCAATCGTATTCCCTACAGTTCCAAAAGGCACTGGTCGCGTTAGAGTTATGGTAACTGCTGCGCATACGACTGAACAACTTGACAGAGCAGTAGCTGCTTTTGCTAAAGTTGGCAAGGAAATGGGCATCATTAAATAGATTGTATAAAATGAATACTTTTAAGCGCTGATCGAATTTTCGACAGCGCTTTTTTGTTATAAAAATGTTATAATTTCCTATAGAGAGATAAAATTTAGACAGGTTGGCTAAAATGCTGTTTATCCGCATGTGTGTGGGTATATATAAGTCAGAATAAGATCCTGTCGAAATGGGAGGTATGAGGATGTTCAAGAAAGAGAGCGGCATACTGTTAGAAAGCGGCACCGGTGAATTGGAAATTCTACATTTTACAGTCAAAGGTGTTCACTACGCCATTAACGTGGTTAAAGTCAAAGAAATTCTCCATATAAACAATTTATCAAAAGTGCCTAATGCACATCCGGCGGTACCTGGCATTTCGTTGATTCGTGGTGAAGTCATTACGATCATCGATATGAATTATGTCCTTGAAAATGCTAGAAATGAAAATATCAATAAGAGCATGATTCTCGTCTGCGAATTCAATAAGCTTAAGGTCGCATTTGCCATCGACGAGGTTCTTGGTATCAGCCGAATCAAGTGGGAACAAATCTCTAAACCGAGTGATATTACAGCGAACTCATTGGTAATTGGTAACATCAACCTAAATAACACCATTATTATGCTTCTCGACTTTGAGAAGATTGTTATGGATATTAGTCCAAGCACAGGGATTACAGAAGCAAGAATGGCTGATGTAATTAAAAAGGACCGTTCGAGAGTAAGACTTGTTTTAGCGGATGATTCACCAATGATTCGTGAAGTACTTAAAAATACGCTTACGACTGCAGGGTTCAAAGATATGCGTTTCTTTGATGATGGTCAGCAGGCACTAGATTTTATCTTGAAGACAAAAGCACAGCTTGGCGACAATTATAGTTCTGAGCTCCATATTTTGATTACAGATATTGAAATGCCTCAGCTAGATGGTCATACCCTCACCAGAAAAATTAAGGAAGATCCGATACTCAAGACATTGCCAGTTATTATCTTCTCGTCTTTAATCACAGGTGATTTGAGACATAAGGGTGAATCTGTTGGTGCAGATGCGCAGCTCAGTAAGCCTGAAGTTAACAACTTAGTCGAGTTGATAGATGCAATTGTTCAGAAAAATTATGGTATTTACTAAAAATCGAGTAGGAGGCTGACGATTAATTCGTCAGCCGTCCTCTCACACCACCGTACGTACCGTCCGGTATACGGCGGTTCGTTAAACTAACTGTACTTTCTTGTACATTGTAGACATGCTGATAT
>JBGSUZ010000282.1:0-18554 GCA_041753235.1 Acidaminobacteraceae bacterium | reverse complement strand
GGTTTGGTCAAGTTTCCAGTGGTTGCATTAAAATAACCGTCACCCCTCAGCCCGTCGGTTATCTACTCAGTTATGAAGACGATGGGCTTGGTATTGCGCCTGTGAACAGACCACATATCTTAACGCCTTTTTTCACAACCCGTCTTGGGCATCATAAGGGCTTAGGGTTGAATCTGGCTTATAATATTGCTAATTATTACTTCAAAGGTTATATCGAGGTTGTTGAAAAAGTGCAGCCGGGGATTAAGATAAACTGCTATTTGCAGTTTTAAATTTGTGAAAGGAGGTCCGCCATGCCTAAGTTCAATATTGCACGTCAGATGATTTTAGCGCTGCTACTGCCTACGCTCTTTATTGGTGGCGGACTATTAATACTGATTACTACCAATAACCAACAGGTGATGTCTGAATACAATCGCGAAAAAATGTCCAATAAACTGGAAATGTATGCTACAGAAGTTACTCAGCTGCTCACACAAATTGAACAAGAAGGTAAGCTTCTGTCCACATATGCCAATCTTCAAGTAATTCCTGATTGGACTTCTAGTCCAGAGGCCATTCAGCAAGAGCGCATTATTCGTTTTTCTTCCTATGTCAAAGCCCTCAGTCACAATCACCCGGGCATCGTGTACAGTGTCTACTTCCTGCCTCAAGGCAATCTATATGCCAATAGCTTTAGTTATACGCACACGGCAAATCAGACTGAACCAACACGACTGTCATTGCCCTCAGAATCATACTTCACTCAAAATCTGTTAGATGAAAATAAACAATGGTTTTTTAACGTATTTAAAACAAATGCCGACCCATGGGTGGGGCCTTATAAAAAAGAAACCGGACAGGGTAGTGAAACCATGCTTTCATACACCCTCCCCATTTATTCTGAAGACAACATCATCGCAGTAATTGCGATAGACTATCCGCTAGCAAATCTTCAAAGCACCCTCTCCGCTATGAACTACTATAAAACGGGTTATGTCGCCTTGCTTGATAAGAATTTGAAGTTTATAAGCCATCCGACGCTCAAAACTAGCCAAACCATAACGGAGCAACTTGGGGATTCTTATCTTTTCATGGAGACTCTTTTTGATACTTCTGAGTCTGGTCAGCTTTCTTACCGCTGGTTTGATGACAAACAAAAAGTGCTCGTCTTCAAAAAACTGCCGAACCAATGGCTCATTGCACTGACTGCCTACGAAGACGAAGTTTTTTTCCAAAGTCAGCAAATGAACCAGCAGTTAATCTTCGTCTTCACAGTTGCCCTCTTCTCTGTTTGCCTCTTCTCTATTTTAATTGGCAGAGGCATCAGCCGTCCGCTTACGCGACTTACCACCGCATTAGCTAGTCCACCAGCACAGCGCAGTGCTACAATAGAAGAACTGCGCCAATCTTCAGATGAGATTGGCACATTGGCACAGCGCCTTTCTGACTATTTAAGACTGATTGACGTTGAAGCAAAGCAGTTAGCAGACTACAATGACAACTTGGATCAAATGGCAGTGCAGCGTAATATGGACTTGTCTAAAGCCAATACTGAACTTCTGCAAAAAAGAGAAGCCATACAACATCGTCAAGAAATGTTAAAACTTCAAAACGAACACTTAGAGCGTTCCATTCAAGAAATGGTCGCTGCCGAACGTCAGTTGGTTGATCAGAAGAAAATGGCTTCCTATCGCGAGCTACTCACCCGTGTATCAACTGAAATTAAGCAGCCTATGAAAACCGCTACTGACACTTTAAAAATACTACAAACAGACCTTGCCGCCCTTAAAACTCAGATTAAAATAGCTCCAGACACCAATCAGCTCCTACCTTTGTACCGTGTCTACCAAAAAAATAATCGACGTCTCTTTAGCAGTCTAATACTTGCTAAAGACATCGTCGATTACATTAAAGATCTGGCAACAGACAGTAAACTTAAAACACCAGACACCATAGAACTCATAGATTATTTGAACAAAGCAAAGGCGGCATGTCAGCAAATGACGTCAGATTCCCCTATGCTTGTCACTTTCCCAGAGAATTCTCAAGTTTTTCTCCAGTTGGATGCCACCAAGTTTTTGCACTTACTGAGCAGCCTCTTAATTCACATGGGAACCCGTGAAAATCCTAGAAAAGAAACCACAGCACTGCGCATTGAATTTGAAGTACTGGGTTCTGATTTGAAACTACGGTTAATTGATTTGTCTTATACAATGCCAACCGCGGATCCAAGCGTAGCACCACCTCAAAGTCCATCGAGTCGGTTAGACCTTTCCATGGTCTCCTTACTAATGAAAGATGGCTTTGGTGGTTCTTTAGATGTTGAAGCGCCTGAATCTTTGACTGAGCTTGCTTACATCTTGTATTTCCCAAGGGTTATTGCTGACGAAAATGCCTAATCATTAACGGCAATCTGAGTACAATGTTGAGCCCTAGCATCGCCAAGACGAGTACCGCAGCTGACCGGTCTGCTATTTCACGAGCATCAGAGACAATCGCCTCTGCTTGCACATACCATAAATGAACTGCCAGTGTCTCACCCGGTGAAAATAGATTAAAGTCCCAAAGTGCGCCACTGGTGCTTGTGCCTGCGGTCAAAATAATAACGGCAGACTCCCCAAACGCCCTGCCCGCCGCAAGGCCTACACCTGTAATAATGCTAGACATAGCCGCCGGAAGCACTACTTGGTAAATCGTTTGAAACTGGGTAGCGCCTAATGCTAGGGACGCCTCTCGTACCTCATTGGAAACCCCACGTATGGCTTCTTCGGTAACACGTGTAATCGTGGGTAAATTAAGCAGTGCCAAGGTGACGCCTGCGCCAATAATGGTAAGTCCTATATGAAAGTACTCAACAAAAATAGCCATCCCAAAGAGGCCAAAAACAATAGAGGGCACAGAGGCCAGCGCTTCTACGCTCATTTTAATTAATCTTGTAATACGGTTGTCCGGTGCGTACTCTGCTAAACAAATACCAGCCCCTATACCAACGGGTATGGATATAATCAGTGACAGCAACAGGACATAGAATGAATTGAACAAAAACGGTCCTATCCCGCCGCCTTCTTCAAGTTCACTAGGCAGACCCGTCAGAAATGACCAACTCATCTGCTTCATGCCTTTGCTGAGGATCACATAGAATAGCCATCCAATAATTGAAAATACAAGCACTGCCACCCCCCAGTAGAGGGCCTTGCCAAGTTGATCTCTTCGACTGGCTTTTTTTATGGCCTTTTGGGCTAATTTAGCGTTTATCATTAGTAATTTTCACCCTTTCTAAGCCAGTTGATCATACAAATCAACAGTAGGGATATGAGCAGTAGTAAAAACGCCATCATGTAGAGGGCATAGTTCCACGTAGAGTCAAAAGGAACGTTCATGATTTGTGAAACGATGTTGCTCGTTAAAACGGCCGTTGGCGTAAAGAGACCGTCTGGCAGTTGGGCCACGTTGCCTATCACCATAACGACTGCCATGGTTTCCCCTAGCGCCCTTGCCATGCCTAGGACAATAGCGGTTATAATGCCATTTCTAGCTGCTGGCATAAGAATCGTCCAAATCATGCGGGTTTTTGTTGCCCCTAGGGCATAACCAGCTTCCATGTAGGTACTTGGCAGTGCAGAAATAGCGTCGTCACTAATTCTTGTAATGGTCGGTAACACCATAAACGCCAGTACAATGGCTGCCACAAGCAGGCCATCGCCCATAAGCTCTCCTGTAAAGTCTCGAATAAGCGGAATGAGTACCGTCAGACCTATATAACCATACACAATGGACGGTATGCCCACCAACGTGTCTAAAATAGGTCTGGTATATTTGCGTAGCCACGGCGGACAAATCACAGCATTAAAGGCTGCCATGACCAGACTCACTGGCACTGAGATAAGAAGTGACAGTCCTGTCAGCATAAAGGTTCCCGCTATGAGACTGCCTGCGCCGTAAAGTTCTTCTTCTGGTACCCAGTTCATTGAAAAGAAAAATTCAAGGGGTGAAACGGTTTGAAATACCAACAGTCCGGTTTTACCAACGAAAATGATGAGCATCAATAAAGTCATAAGCAGAAGAATAGCGGCTGACCAACAGGCAAGTCGAAAGCCGCTATCCCAAATTCTGTTTTTGAGCTTTAATGAGGGCGATGAAGCTTTACTTGGAATACTGATTGTATGCTCGCCCATAGTGAACCTACTTCATGCTGCCAATTGGAATGAATTTCATCTTTTTAAGGGAGCCCATTTGGAATTTTTGACCTCTCACATAATCGATGAATTCTTTAGTCGCACCCGTTGCATCCCCTTTAGTTAGGTAGTAGCCGTAGCCATAAACTTGGTACTTGCCATTTACTGTGTTTTCAACAGTAGCGTCTACCCCTTCGAAACCAACTGCTTTCATGTCACCACTTACATAAACAAGGTCAATGAACCCAATCGCATTCGGTGTCGTTTGTACCGCTGTTTTCATTTCGCCGCTGGAACCCACTTCTTTGTAGTTTTTGCTCGTGCCTGGTTTCATGAAATCCGCACCACCGAGAGCCTTCAATTGATAGTTAACGCGCGTACCTGAACCAAATTTACGGTTAATCACGATGATTTCGCCATCTTTGCCGCCAACTTCTTTCCAGTTTGTGATCTTACCAGCGTAAATACCTTGAAGTTGCTTCATGGTAAGGGATTTTACTTCAACGTTTTTATTCACGACTGTTGCAAATGGAATCACTGCCACTCTATAAGATTTAAGTTCTTTAAATGCTTTGAAACCCGGTACGTCCTGTGTTGCATCCCAGTCGCAGGCGCCAATTTGAGCAGAACCCTTCATAACAGACTGTGGCCCAGCTATTGAGCTGGAGGCTGAAGCAGAAATGCTTACACCCGGATTGGATTTTCTGAATTCCTTAGACGCTTGCTGTGTAAGGGGAAGCAGTGCTGACGACCCTGCTACGACTATTTTTCCCTTAACCGCTGAGCCTGCATAGGCACTAACGCCCACCCCAAGAGTAAGTGCTGCCACCAGTGTCAATGCCATTATTTTTTTGCCATATCGCTTCATGAGATTCATCTTATATACGCTCCTTTGAAGTGTGTTCTATGAGTGCTTACAATTGTAATTTCTTATTTAGTAAGGTCTACAAACTTGCCGCCCACTAGCGCACTGACTTTTTCACCCTGTTCTGTTTCAACGGTTATGACCACATGTCCAAGGTCTTTCGCCTGTACTTCCGTAGTGCCCTCTGGTAAGGTAATCAGCTTTTGTGTGCTACCGTTCGCTTCTACTTTAAAAAGTGCCTTTTTAAAACTGCCGTTTTCTCCGACAACGAGAAGGTTGCCATCGTTTAAAACGAGTACTTGAGAGACGTCTAAGTGACCAATCAACGCTTTCAACTGGCTGCCGTCTGAATTCATTTGCATGAGTGGCATACCGTCTTTGTCTGCACTGGCGCTTACAAACACAATTTTATTGTCTTTTGTGAATCTGCCATACACCTTATTGTCTGTGCTGCTAGTTACTTGGACTGGCTTAGCACCTGTGGTGTTTAGATCTAACACGCTATATTGTGGTTCTGTGCCTGACGAATCTACGCTGTAGCTTTCGTCTTTGTCATTCACTGTACCCGCTTTTGTAACTGCGTAAAGTGCTTTGCTACCGTCAACACTAATTTGTAAATCCGACTTATAAGCGACCTTGTCTGAAAGCAGGGTTTTCTGCTGCCCGTCCGCAAGTGTAATCATGACAATTTTGTCTATTTTCTCACCCATCAAGAAGTATAATTTGCTGCCATCTTGCGAGAATTGGAGCTCCATTTTAGGTTCGTTGTCTACTGAAATTTTCTTAAGCGATTTTGATTGTGTGTTTAATAGGTACAAATCTCCATTGTCATTGACATACGCTACCTGACTGCCATTTTGTGTTTCAGCGACTTCCGTTGCATTGACAGAAGGTTGTACCAGTAAGGTGCTGTCTCCATTTAAGTTAAGTTGATAATATGCAAACCCCGTATCTGTCACAGACTTGACTAAAAGTTGATCCGAACCAAACCAGTTTGGCTGATTCACCACACCTGTTAATGCTGGCGTCGCTGCAAAACTGACGGAACCGAGTGCCATAAATGTTGCCATTGTTAATGCCATTGCTCTATACTTCATTTGTCTGCCTCCTATTTGCTTTTTGGGTACAGCCTCATACTAAACCACGCATGTTACGTTTAAATAAAATCCAAATGGCATTTGGGTTAAAACAAGGTAAAGGTCGGGTTAAGTGGGTTTAGGTATAGAATTTTCTTAACTGACCTATAGAATTTTCCTATAGGTCTTTCCCCTCGATAGAGTTGTTTCAAGCATTAAACATTGGTATGCTGATGGTGGCATGTATTAGTAAACTTAAGGAGGACTTTGTTGTGAGACCAGCAATAATGGAAGAAGTTGAAGCATTAAGAGGTATTAACTCGGTTAAAGTTAAAGAGGCCCATGAAGCCGGTAAAAAAGTAGTGGGTATGTACTGCGTCTTTTCACCGTCTGAAATTGCACTAGCAGCAGATGCAATTACAGTTACCCTTTGCGGTACGAAACAAGAGCCCATTGAAGCGGCTGAAAAAGAGCTTCCAAGAAACCTTTGTCCACTCATTAAGTCGAGTTACGGCTTTGCTGTGACAGATAAATGTCCGTACTTCTCGTTCTCTGACGTGCTTTTGGCAGAAACGACTTGTGACGGCAAAAAGAAAATGTATGAACTCATGGGCAAACTGAAGCCTATGCACATTATGAACTTGCCACAGACTGCTTCTGCAGAAGAGTCACTTCCACTTTGGGAAGCTGAAATGCTGCGTTTTAAAACGTTCTTAGAAAAACAACTTTCAGTAGAAATTACAGACGAAAAACTCAGAGACGCCATTCGTCTTATGAATAGAGAAAGAGACGTTATGAAACGTCTTCACAAACTCAACGCCCACAAACCAGCACCAATGACTGGCATGGACATGATGCTCACCCAGTGGCTCAAAGGCTTCAACATTGACAAAGAAGCTGGCATTGACCTCGTTGAGCGCGTTATTAAAGCCTACGAAGAACAAATGGCACAGGGCATCTTTGCATTCGATGAAAAAGCACCAAGAATTCTCCTCACTGGTGTTCCAGTCGGCAGTGGTTCAGAAAAAGTCCTAAAAATTCTTGAAGACTCAGGCGCAAGCGTGGTTGCCCTTGAAAACTGCACCGGTTATAAAGGCCTTGACGTGATGGTGGACGAAACAAAAGAGCCGCTTACAGCCCTCGCTGAAAAATACTTGTCTACACCATGTTCTTGCATGAGCAACAACAACGGTCGTTTAGACTTAATCAAGCGTTTAGCAGAAGAGTATCACGTAGATGCGGTCGTAGACCTCACTTGGCAGGCTTGCCACACTTACAACATTGAGTCATTTACAGTTAAGAACTTTGTCAAAGACGAGCTTGGTCTCCAGTTCATGCAAGTTGAGACAGACTACTCTGACTCTGACCTTGGTCAAATCAAAACCCGCGTTGAAGCTTTCCTTGAAACAATCTAATTGCACATTGCATTAGCCCAGAACGTCTGGCGCTATTGACAGAAAGGTAACCCATGGGTTACCTTTCTTTATGTAGAGATGTTTATTCGTCGTTTAGGAATATGCTTAAAATAAAGGAGTTTATATATGTATAGTGTTGGAATAGATATGGGTTCAGTCGCCGCTAAAGCCGTTGTATTTGACGGGAGCCGCATTGTCGGTCATTGCCTCACCCCGACAGGCTGGAGTCCAAGAGAGACTGGTCAGGCGCTTTACCAACAGCTTTTAGAACAGCTGGAGTTGGAAGCCCATCAAGTCAGTACGATTGTGGGAACAGGTTACGGTCGCATTGCCCTGCCTTTTATTGACCACAAAATTACCGAAATTACCTGTCATGGTCGCGGGGCCCACTTTATTGACCCTAGCATTCGCACGGTTGTAGACATTGGCGGTCAGGATAGTAAAGTCATTTGCATTGGTGCGAATGGTCAGGTGCTGGACTTTATTATGAACGACAAATGCGCCGCTGGCACAGGCCGCTTCTTACAGGTTATGGCCCATGCGCTGGAAATGGATGTGTCTGATTTGTCCGAAAAGGCTAGAGGTGCCAAGCCACAGAGCATTAACAGCATGTGTACGGTATTTGCTGAGTCTGAAGTCGTCAGCCTTATGGCTGAAGGTGCTTCTAAAGAGAGTATTGCCGCTGGTCTGCTGCTTTCTGTCAGCAAAAAAACCGCCTCTCTAGCGTCCAGAGTTGCGGTTTCAGGGCCAATCTACTTTTCCGGTGGGGTTTCTAAAAATGATCTACTACGCGAGCAGCTTAGCGAAAAGCTTGAAATGGAAGTGCGTACGACAGCCCATGCACAACTACTTGGAGCGATTGGCGCTGCGGTAATTGGGTATGAGAAGGTGAATAAGTAAGATTAAAAACGAGGTGTGCGCATGCAACTAAAAGATATGGCGTTCAAACTAAACCACGAAGAGTCCAACGCATTCAAAAAACATCTTCTTCTTGAGAACATCAGAAGTCTAAAAATCATTGCTATTATTGGTTCATTAATCAATGTCATCATTATTGCTGCATCTTATAAAATTCAAGGTTTAGCCATTCTTGAATCGTGGGATATTCGCACGCGAATGCTTTGGATAGCGGCTAGTGCTGCCTATTTTATCTTGGTAGGACGTCCGACCACTAGTGAAAATATAAAACCCTATCAAAGCAATATTTTCTTCTTTGCCGCTAGTTTAAGCTTGTTCTTTTCAGCCATTATAACCGGTCTGACTTCACTAACCACAGGTTATACGTTTCTTTTTATCATCAATTGTATGCTAACGGCAGCCTTTTTATGCCTTTCTTTAAAAGAAATCGTCTTAATTATGTTGCCCTCTATACTTTATCTTGGATGGGTCGTTATAACGAATGAACATTCACAGCTTATTTTTCTAGGCAATGTGATGAATATTCTTTCTACAGTCGTTTTTTCACTAGCAATTTGCAGCCGTGCTTACGATCGACAAAAACATCTATTCCATTCTAATTTGATGATTTATGCACATAATCAAATGCTTCTGAATTTGGCTGAATTAGATGGCTTAACTCAACTTCCTAACCGCCGAAAATTCGATCAGGTGCTGGATATTAGTTGGACGCATTGTCATAGAGAGGGAACGCCTCTTTCTCTCATCATGTTAGACGTGGACTTGTTTAAGCACTATAACGACACCTATGGTCATTTGGCTGGTGATTACTGTTTAAAAAAAATTGCCGAAGTACTCAAACGTGTCGTGCATCGTGAATCAGATCTTGTCGCACGCTACGGCGGTGAAGAATTTGTCGTGCTTTTGCCTATGACTGCTCAATCAGGAGCACTCCAATTAGCAGAAGAAATTCGCTCTGAATTATATGACGAAAAAATCCTTCACGAAGGTGTTCCCTTCGCCTTTATTACACTTAGTCTAGGCGTCTCCACCGTTACAGATTATACAACTCTAACTCGTGAATCTTTGATTCATCAAGCAGACCAAGCCTTATATAAGAGCAAAGTTTCAGGTAGAAATTCCGTTAGTTGCTTTGAATCTCCGCTTGAATCTTCTTACTAAACGACTTAAAAATCAACTCATAAGCTTCGTCGAGCATTTCTTTAAGCACTTCGTCTGGCACATTACCATTTAAGTCCACAGAATTCCAATGTTCCTTGTTCATGTAATAACCCGGGCGGACAGCGTTAGGGTACAGGGCGCGCAGTGCTTGACCGTTATTTGGCGCCAGTTTAAGGGTAATAATAGCCCGCCCTTCCTTGTCGCCGCCCATCATGGCGTACATTTTGCCACGCACCATAAATCGGCTTGCTTCCCATTCTATTTTGTAGTCCATTTCACTGCTGGGTTTTTCCTGACAATAAGCTTCTATCCAAGGGTATTTCATACTGTGATTTGGGTTTTCCATCGTTTATAGCCTCCTTAGAGAACTGGTTTGAGAAGATATTTTATATATTCTGAAAATTAGGCAAAACTACTTTTATGCCATTCAAATTTAATCTTGTGATAAAAATTGAAATTTACTTGTTTCAATTTTCGTTAAATCAAATTCACTCGTTTGCTTAGATATAAATTCATTACAATACTTTATTGCATTTTCGGTACGTATGACATTCTCAAAATCCGCAGAGTTTAATTTAATGACATCATAATTCCAATCACAATTATCCTTTCCTTCAAGAAAGCACCCTGCAACTTCTTCAAGAATTTCAATGCCTTCTGTTTCAAGAGTGTCTCTGACTATAAAAAATGCTTTGATATAATTATTGATGCCATATTCAGCTTCGGTATCTATTCCAATCATATATGGAAAGTCCGACAACGTACTTTTGCGTTTAAAATCAACAATCAATATCAATGCAACTATCTTTCCAAATCCTTGTCCATAAACATTATCACTAACTTTAAATAACTCAAGATCTTTAAGTTTTAAAAGTCGTCTAAATGTTGTTTGCATCATTTTAAGATCTCCTTACTAGATAAAATTTAAGTATTTCTATTTCTCACTATATAGTGAAGGCGTTTTTATAAATACATTTCAGCCACTAACTAATAAATTCAAGAACACCAGTTCTTTTTTATTTATAGCATATCACTAAAGCGCGAACTTGAGAAGATATGCTATAATTTTTATATTCTGAAAATTAGGAGGTACTACCTTTATGCCATACTTTGTAGCACTCATGGAAACCATTGACCCGGTCAAAGATGCGGAAATATTAGAGGCCCACAAGGCTTATCTGGCAGAGCACATTGCACTCGGTCACATTTTTGCCAAGGGGCCTTTTACTGACCACAGCGGTGGCCTGATTATTTTAAAAGTTGATTCTAAGGAAGCTGCGGAAGCTGTTATGTCAAATGACCCTGTCAGCATCAACCAGACCCGCCGCATTACCCTTAAGGAGTGGAAGTCCACTTTGCCGGAGTAGTTTTATTCTAACTCTGTCCCAACCTTCAAACTTCTTAAGTCGATCAAGTCCAGTCCTTTCATGCATACCACGCCAACCAACATAACCACACCGACCAATTGCCAGCCGGCTTCTATACTGCTGGCTTGTATCACATAGCCCATAATAAGTGGCCCAAAGGCTCTGCCCATTCCCATAATAAGCGGCAATATCGCATTGATACGACCTCTGTGAGAAGCTGGCGTCCGGTTGGCTAGGAAGGGCATGAAGCTGATGGTTACAATAATTTCACCAATAGTAAAAATGAAACAGCAGAGCACAAATCCCCATTTGCCTGTCGCAAAGGCAAATCCACCAAAGCCAATCATATACAAAAGACCGCCTAGTACATTTTTGTACAAGTCGCGTTTTCCTTCTATCAACTTGGTGACTAACGGCGTACAGGTAATAACGACCAACCCGTTGATGCTGGCTAAGAGACCATAGAACACTGCCCCGTCAGTAAAGTTCTTCACCGTATGCAGTGGGAGCAAATAACCCCATTGGGAATAGGTGAAGTTATAGGTTAATAAAATAAGCGAGAACCAAATAAGAATCGGTCTGGTTTTAAGCACCGACCACGTAGAACCTTCCACGGCCTGCTCCAATACCCGGTCTTCTGAAATATTCTCTGTATGCTTGCCAAAGGTTTCCGGTATATAAATAAGAATCAGCACTAAGGATAGTAGCAACGTTGCTGCATCTCCCCAGAAAATCCAGTGGTAGAGGTCAAGTTGGAACAAGAGCCCCCCTAGGATAGGGCCTATGGCAAACCCAAGGTTGAAGCCCATGTAGGAAAGCGAAAAAGCACCCTCCCGATTTTCCGGCGTCGTCAGGTCCGACATAATAGCGTTGTTCGCCGGCTCTGCAAGACCAAAGAAGAAACAAGCACCTAAAATAACGTAGACCTGCTCTATGCCTGCTGGCATAAACCCACAGACGATATAAAGCAAAGCACCAAGTCCCTCAAAAATAATAATCGGCTTCTTTCTACCCAAATGGTCAGCTATTTTCCCACCAATGATACTGGAAGGTACGAACACAAAGCTCATAACCATTAGCCAAAAACCTGTTTCCGATGGACTCAGGCCTATTTTTTTGTTGAGGATTAGGGTGAATAGTGGAAAAATGAACATGCCCATGGCATTGATCATACGGGCAAAAAAGATGATGTAAATCTCTCGTGGCAATCCTTTATAAGGACTTAACAATGATTTGACTGACTTCATGTTCTCACTTCCTTTCAAGTTACAATATGATTTATGTATGAAGACAAACCCATTCTATGTATTTACAGAATATTCGTCAAAAGAATTCACTAATTTGTAATATTATTTTAACGTTAAATTAAATGTAACGTTATTTTTTTTTGCATATGTTTCCAACTTAACTTCCACTCACAATTGCACTTTACATAATTTTGTATTTTAGATAAACTTATTCTTGCGCGCATTTGTTCTTCTTGGTTTGACCTTGCCGTAATCTAAATTTATTGAGGAATCTTTATGAAAAGTCTTAAACACCCTGCCAGTATACGACTTTGGCTATATACCACTATTTTCTCGCTCATAGCATATGTGCTAGCCCTGCTATTAGGGTATTTAATCTATCCACCGTTTGTGGACACCATGTCAAGTCCACTTCTATATGTCGTTGAGGCGGTTGTAACTATTCTGTTGTTACGGTGCTACTTTAGAAACAGCCATCTTTCTGCTGAAGCTTTACTAAAACCTTCCCAGATAAAGTTTTCTTGGCCTAAGCTCATTGGTCTGTTTCTATGCACTTTCTGTCTAAGCAATGCAGCCACACTGCTGTTTCGGATTGGTGTCTCTCTCCAATTTCCAGACGTCATAACTAACTTAGCTAGAAACTTGCCCGTTGAGGAAACCATGAGTTCTGGGATTTACTTTATCTCGACTTTGATTTACCTCATCGTCATAGCATTCCTTGTGCCATTCTGGGAGGAAATCATTTTCCGAGGACTCTTGCTCAATCAATGGATGGCGCGGTATGGTTCGTGGAAAGGTATTGTCTTTTCGGCACTCTTTTTTGGGGTGTTGCATCTTGACCACTTCTTTGGCGCAACGCTTATTGGGCTTATGTTTGCCTGCATAGCAGTCGAAACCAAAACGCTTAAGTACACAGTGCTACTACATATGATTTTTAATAATATTGCATCTATTGACAGTTATCGGGTTTTGTTTACCCTAAAACATGTGACACCTATCACGACCAATCCCTATCTAGAATACGCCAACTTGTCTGCCTTAAGTCTTACGTTGGTTCTAGTAATTATCTCGGCTATTCCTTATACACTTTATTTAATCCACTTTAAACGAAACTTAACGGAAGACTCAGGCTTCCTGACCTATGAAGAAGATGTCTTGGAAGATAACTTAAGCGAAACGCCCGACACCAACATTTTATAGCTAATAATCAAAACACCCCAAAATCGACTGGGCAATCGCTTTTGGGGTGTTTTTAGTTGAGTTTATTTTAGTTTTTTATAATGATCAATAAACTTTGCGAATAAGCTTAAGCCATGAACATTTCAATGTCGCCGTCTACTGTGCCAATGCCTGCAATGCCAAATGTTTCAATGAGTACGTTCGCTACATTTGGAGAGAGGAATGCTGGAAGTGTTGGACCAAGGTGAATGTTCTTCACGCCGAGTGACAAGAGGGCAAGGAGAACGATAACTGCTTTTTGCTCATACCACGCAATGTTGTATGCGATAGGAAGCTCATTAATGTCGTTAAGCTCAAATACTTCTTTGAGTTTAAGCGCAATCACAGCGAGTGAGTAAGAATCGTTACATTGACCCGCATCTAATACTCTTGGAATGCCACCAATATCGCCAAGGTTGAGCTTGTTATATCTGTATTTCGCACAGCCAGCAGTCAAAATAACCGTATCTTTTGGAAGCTTTTCTGCGAACTCAGTGTAGTACTCTCTGTCTTTCATTCTCCCGTCACAGCCAGCCATAACGAAGAATTTTTTAATCGCGCCTGACTTAACTGCGTCAACTACCGCACCCGCAAGTTCAAAGACTTGGTTATGTGCGAAGCCGCCAACAATCTCACCTTTTTTTCAATTTCAATCGGCGCTGGAAGCGTCTTGGCTAAAGCGATGATTTCTGAGAAATCTTTCACTGCGCCTTCTTTTCTATCTGGAATATGCTTGCAACCCTCAAATCCAGCAGAACCTGTTGTAAACATTTTTGATTTATAGCTCTCTTCAGGTGGTACGATACAGTTTGTCGTCATGAGGATTGGGCCATTGAAGCTTTCAAATTCCTCTTTTTGCTTCCACCATGCATTGCCGTAGTTCCCTACGAAGTGCTCATATTTCTTGAATGCTGGGTAGTAGTTAGCCGGAAGCATTTCGCTATGTGTGTACACATCTACGCCAGTGCCTTCAGTTTGCTTGAGAAGCTCTTCCATATCCTTGAGGTCATGACCAGAAATCAAGATCGCTGGGTTATTTCTAACGCCGATGTTAACCTTTGTGATTTCAGGATTGCCATAAGTGCTTGTATTGGCAGTATCTAATAGCGCCATGACTTTAACGCCGTATTCGCCTGTCTTGAGGGTGAGTGCAACGAGTTCATCGGCTGAAAGATTGTTATTGGTGGTTGCTACGAGTGCTTCTTCAATGAACTGACCAATTGTCTTGTCTTCGTGACTCAGGTTCATTGCGTGCTCTGCATAAGCCGCTATGCCCTTTACACCGTAAATAATAAGTTCTCTAAGGGAACGTACATCTTCGTTCTCAGTGGCAAGAACACCAACTTTTGTAGAGAAAGTATCGTACTCCGCTTCAGAAATTGTAAATGTAGCGCTGTCATGAAGCTCAGCTGGAAGGGCTACGCCGTTTTTAACGAGCAAGTCCTTGAGTTGATCTCTTAAAGCGATGGCTTCAGTAATTTTCTTAACGAATACCGCTTTGTCGAAGTTAGCGTTTGTAATGGTCATAAAGAGGCATTCAATCACAAACCGATCCACATGTTTAGGTGAAAGGCCCTTTTCTCTAGCAATTAAGTCGTAAACTGCGATGCCTTTAGTTGTATAGATGAGTAAATCTTGGAGATTAGCGACATCGTCTGTTTTACCACAAACGCCTCTTACTTTACAACCTACGCCGCCTGCAGCTTCTTGACATTGGAAACAGAACATTGACATTTTTTTATTCTCCTCTCGGTTTATATATAATTTTTTGGATAAACAATTTGGGTGTTACTTGGCAATTTCACCATTTAATTTGATGGTGACTTCGTTATAAGGCACAATCTTTTGAGATTTCAAGATTGCACTTTTAACAGACTGGACAATGCCCGAGCAACAAGGCACTTCCATGCGAAGCACGGTAATGGACTTGATGTCGTTAATAGTGAACAGCTCAGCGAGCTTCTCTGCATACAGCTGGTTGTCGTCTAGTTTAGGACAGCCAATGAGTACAATTCTGTCCTTCACGAAGTCTCTATGGAAATTCGCATAGGCAAAGGCTGTACAGTCTGCTGCTATCAACAAATTCGCGCCTGCGAAGTATTCCGCTTTGGTGTTGGCTAGTTTGATTTGAACGGGCCAGTTGACGAGTTCGGAACCTTGTTCTTGTTCCGTCACTGGTGCTGCCGTTAATTGCGTCACTGGCACCTCTGCTTTTTCAGAAGTTACTGCGCGCTGGATGTTCATCGTTTTTGAACCTGGACAACCGCCGCCAGTTTGCTTGGCTACTAACAGCTGGTCCACCGCTTCCTGAGAATATTCCTGAGCATCTCTCTCAATAATCTCTATCGCCCCAGTCGGGCAAGCAGGAAGACAATCGCCGAGACCATCGCAGTATATGTCACTGATTAGCTTCGCTTTACCACTAACAAGTTGTATAGCACCTTCGTGGCATGCACTGACACATAAACCACAACCATTGCATAATTCTTCATGTATTTGAACGATATTTCGTTTCATGCGGGAACTCCTTTCACATCTCAGGGCGCTTTTAACGCTCAACCTATAAGCCGATTATAGAATCTTTACCCACTAAGGTATGTATCATAAGTTACCGAATGTATTTTTTTTATTTTTTTTTACGCACTTTCTAAATTTATGTTATATTGAGGTTGATAGTCACAATCAATAAGCACTTTATTAGAAGGAGATTCATTATATGGATTCGCTCATGTCTGCACTAGAGAAGTGCATTTTATTTAAAACCTTAACCGAGACGAATATTGCCTTCCTACTACGCGCTGTTGAATATCAGCTAGAAACCTATTCTAAAGGTGAAACGCTTGCTATTGAAGGCGACCCCTGTGACCGGATCGGCATTGTCATTAGCGGTAAAATTGAACTGCAAAACATCTGCCCCTCTGGAAAAGTCATGACACTGACGCAGTTAGAATCTGGTATGGTCTTTGGTGAAGCCATTCTATTTTCCGGTCAACATGTCTACCCCATTACCATTACAGCTGCCAATAAGTCTGAAGTGCTGTTTTTCAAACGCCAAGAAGTTGTACACATGTTGACGCACCACCCAATAGTTCTTGAAAACTACCTCAGCCTGTTGTCTAATCGCTTATTCATGCTCAATGGCAAAGTAAAAACGCTCTCGCTTGAAACTTTGCGTCAAAAATTGGCTGACTTTATTTTAAAAGAGTACAAAAAACAAAAAAAACTGACGCTAGACATCCATATGAGTCGCAAAGAAATGTCTGAACACCTGTCTGTACAGCGGCCTTCCCTGTCACGAGAAATGATTCACATGCAGGAAGAGGGGCTCATCGAATTCGGCAAGCACAGCATTGTCATATTGGACTTAGAAGCACTTGAATCGGTTTTATTTACGTAAACAACGTCAAAAAATAAAAAAGCGAGTTGAAAGCCTTTACAGCTGACATCTCGCTTTATATTTTTTTGAAGTTTCTGGACAGACAAACCGTCCACTAAAGACCTAATAACTCAGTCAGTTTAGCTTTATCGAAGCCTTGTACCACTTCTTCGTCTACGTAAATAACAGGGACGCCCATAAATCCTTTAGCCATTAATTCTTTTCTTGCCGCTGTGTCAGTAGAAACGTTCTTTTCTTCAAACTCAATGGCATTCTCTTTTAAGAAGTCCTTTGCTAAGTGGCAGTAACCACATGTATTGCTAGTAAAAACCGTTACTTTTTTGCTCATTTCGATATCCTCCATTGTTTGTCTAATATACTTTCAAATAGAAGTCTTAGGCGATTTGCCTATGCTCCTTATACTCTTTACCCCGATATTGCTCGGTAAATCTTATCTTATTTTAACATTTTGAACCATATTTTAAAGGTCTAACGACAAATCCCTTACTAAAAAAGTTTTTTGAAAAATCAATAGTGAACCCGCCAAACTTCTCTATATAGGATTGATCAATTAGTAGCTTGCTATCTAAAAAGTCTTCCATGTAGTCATCTTCTCGCTGATCATCCAGACCAACATCAAAAAGTGGACCCCCTCAGGAATAGCCTCTTATATAAACCCTGAAAAATCGGTTCGGATCGCGTCTTTGTTCAAGAACACTTTTAAATTCCTCTGTTGCGGCTTCCGTTACCGTGAATTTCATAATTACCTCCTGCACACCCCTCCCTGTAGGGGGTGTCTCTATGCTCTTATATTAATCCCAATCTCATTGAAAGTCAATATCATTTTTGCAACTCTACTTGAACTTTGACAACGTAACCATCTTCAAGAATTGTAATGCTTATGCCCGACGCATTCCCGTTATTCAAATTACTGTTAGGTTTGCTTTCACCGTCAAATATTGCATTTCCAGTTGTCAAATAAAATGGTTGATAGCGTTTGCCTTTTTCACTGGTATCTAGTTGGCTATAGCCAAGCGTGCCTTCTGAACTTTCTTCTAAGTCTACACCTTTCCAGTTTTCATCGTTGTTGACTGTGTTCTCATAGAAGCGTTCAAATATACGATTTTCATCTATGTGCCAAATCAATACGCCACCAGGCTCTGCAAACAAACTCAGTGCCTGATCTCTGTTTTCCAAATACCTGTTTTCTACAATAAAGTATTCACCCTTGTTCTGAGTGGGTATAATCAGTGCATCTGGCGCACCCCATTTATTCGAGTGTATCAAATAAGTCCCTGACGCCTCTGCAAATTGTGGTTCTATGAATCCTAAATAAATTTTGCTCCAAGGGTCCATGTCTACTGGGGAATCCCCTAGTTTACCACCTGTTTTAAATAATTTGTCGCCATTGCTCATAAGACTAAATATGCCAACACCCTGTGAGCTATAATCTGTATCGTAAAGGTCTGGCAAACCAAGAATATGACCAAATTCATGTACCAAAATCCCTCTGGTCGTAATCGAGTCACGTTTGGTCACGTATTGATCGTAGTAGCGTTCGCCGACTTGGACAAATTCAGTCATCGTGTAGTTATTTATTTTCCCAAATCGCTTAATTTCATGGCTAAAGCCGGATGAAGAAACTTCACCTTCCTTAGCGTATAAGTCTTCATAACCTGCAAAGACAACAATCCAGATCAATTCTTCTGGTTCAATGATATTATTGTTATTCTCATCAATCGTTGGCAAATCTA
>JBGSUZ010000281.1:0-3932 GCA_041753235.1 Acidaminobacteraceae bacterium | reverse complement strand
ATTGAAACGAAGGAACAAGCATTGACTGAGTATGATGCTCGTATTAAAGAATATTATACAGCACGTACCAAAGGCAAGGTCACGGATTCATGGAGCGAAGCCGTTGCTGAAAAGTTCAGCGGCGAGACAAGACCTGGTGTTGGACCATTTCTTAAGACACAGAAAATGGCTACGAAATAAACCTTATAAACCTTATAAAACACCTAAACCAACCCCTGTTCTTAATATGAACGGGGGTTTTTTAGGTGTTACTCAGTGTATATTTGTCTGCTACCATTAATGGTTTCTTGCATGTTGTGTTTAACGCATTTAACAGCACCACTTAAGTTTCTGTTTTCTAAGGCATTATAAAGTTGAGCGTTATTTTGATAGAGTGCATCAATTCCGTGGATACGGCAAAACCTTTCCCAAAGGCTACAGATAGGAAACATTGATGAGCTAAAGAGCAGTGGTAGGAAGGTATTTCCTGAAATAACGCTTAATTCATGATGGAATTCATAGGCAAATTTTGCAGCTTCCTCTGCCGTTTTGGCGTCTCGAAGCGACTCTAAATATGCCTTAAGGGTCATCATTTCTTCTGATGTTATTTTAGGTAACACAAGTTCTACTGCAAGGGTATCTAATACCATTCTGACTTCGAGTATTGACTTTATTTCTGATTTTTTAAGCATGCCACCGTTATAGTTCATAATAGAGATAAATGTTTCGAGGGTGCCATTTCTTCTATAATCTGAAACAAAAGTACCTATACGCGGTTTTATAACGAGAAATCCCTTTTTAGCCATTTCAGAAATACCGCTATTTACGACTGTACGACTGACTTGCATCATTTCTGCGAGTTCTCTTTCAGAAGGCAACTGAGAACCAATTTCTAATTTGCCAGATAGAATTCTATTTTCTAATTCCTGTACGAATAATTCCTTTAGCGTAGGCGCATTTAATTTAGTGAATTCCATTTGAAACCTCCAGTTTATACTGACTCTGGTCATACCAGATACCACAAACAAATATATCACTGTAATTTGTGAAAATCAAGACGAAATAGGCCAAAAACTAGACAAAAAGCCCTTTATGTCAATTGACTTGTTATTTAATTAGTTATAGAGTTTTATCGAAAAGTGTATGAACAATATTGGTCTGACCAGCTGAAAAGGTCAAATTAAGTGGGAATGGGGTAGATTGAAAATGGCAAAGCAAAAAGTTCTTGAACTGGCAAATAAGATCGCAGCCGGAATTACTGGTGGCGTGGTAAAAGTAAAAGAAACTGATCCAGAATACAAAATTCTGGAGTGCGTCACAACGGATGAAATGGCAGAAATTGCATTATATCTTGAAATACGTAAGCCTAAGACTGTCGAAGAAGTGGCTTATAAGAGCGGAAAACCTGCTGAGTATGTTGAAAAAATACTCTATCAAATGGCGATGGACGGTTCTATTAAAGTAGAAAAAGAGCATGGCAAAGACATGTATTTACTTGAGCTGTTTGTTCCGGGTGTTATGGAGTATATGGTTGCCAATAAAGAAAATCTTGCAAAACACCCAATTATCGGTGCTTGCTTTGAAGAATACACTAGAAAACTCGGTGGCTTAATGGCAGGGAATTTACCTGTAGGCCTTGGCGTCATGAGAGTTATTCCAATTGAAAGTGCTGTAGAGGGCGATACACGAAGAGCTTCTTATGAAGAAATCTCTTATCTGCTCAACAAACATGAGGTCTTCTCTGTTGCAGACTGTGCTTGTAGAGCCTCTATGAGAATCATTGGCGAGGGTTGTGGTCATACTGTAGATGAAATGTGTATTCAACTTGGGTCTGCGGCTGAGTATTACATTCGCACTGGCAAGGGTAGAGAAGTTACAAAAGAAGAAGCAATCGCTATCTGTCAACAGGCTGAAAAAGAAGGTTTAGTTCACCAGATTCCTAACCTTTCGGGTCCGGGCAATGCCTTAGCAATTTGTAACTGTTGTGGTTGCTCATGCTTCGGTTTAAGAAATACGACTTTCTACAGAAACCCTGACTTCTCTCGTTCAAATTACGTAGTAAAAGTAGACAGAGACAAGTGTGTGGCTTGTGGTGAGTGTGTTGAAAATTGCCAAGCTAATGCATTGACACTTGGTCAAAATCTTTGCACTAAAACGCCAGTAGCTATGGCAGAAGCTTATGATACGCCATTTGATACGAAGTGGGGCAAAGACAAATGGAACCATGAATATCGTAAACGCAGAATGGTTGACGATAGAGGTACAAGCCCATGTAAAACAGAATGTCCAGCCCATATTGCGGTTCAAGGTTATATCAAATTGGCATCACAAGGCAGATACAGAGATGCACTTGAGTTAATCAAAAAAGAAAATCCATTCCCAGCTATTTGTGGACGCATCTGTCCAAGAAAATGCGAGGATGCATGTACTAGAGCTGGCTTAGATGAGCCGCTAGCAGTAGACGAAATCAAGAAATTTGTTGCAGATCAGGACCTTAAAGCAGAGCACCGTTTTGTGCCTGAAAGAAACCCAGAAAGAGAAGAAAGAATCGCCGTTATTGGTGCAGGGCCAGCAGGTCTTTCATGTGCTTACTTCCTTGCTTTAGAGGGTTATAAAGTAACTGTATTTGAAAAGCAAGCGAAGCTTGGTGGTATGTTGACTCTGGGTATTCCTGCCTTTAGACTTGGCAAAGAAATTGTAAATGCTGAAATTGAAGTGCTTAGAGAACTTGGCGTTACTTTTAAAACGGGCGTTGAAGTGGGTAAAGACATTACAATTAACAGTCTTAGAGATCAAGGTTTTGAAGCTTTATATATGGCAATTGGCGCACAAGCTGGTAGAAACATTGGCATTGAAGGCGAAACAGCTGAAGGTGTTATGACAGGCGTAGAATTCCTTCGTCGTGTCAGCCTTGGCGAAAAAATTGCACTTGAAGGCCCAACGATTGTCATTGGCGGCGGAAACGTAGCGATAGACGTTGCAAGAACTGCACTCAGAGTAGGCTCTTCTCAAACAGAGATGTTCTGTCTAGAGAGCAGAGCGCAAATGCCTGCATTAGAAGAAGAAATTGAAGAAGCATTGTCAGAAAGCATTGCAATCAACAATTCTTGGGGTCCTAGCCGCATCATTCACGAAAATGGCAGAGTGACAGGCGTTGAGTTCAAAAAATGTTTATCTGTTATAGATGCTAACGGCAAATTTAATCCTAAGTTTGACGAAAAAGAGACAAAAATTGTAAAAGCAAATAATGTACTCATTTCAGTTGGTCAAGGTATGGATTGGGGTAACTTGTTAAAAGGTTCAAAAATTGAACTCAACCCTAACAACACCATCAAAGCCGATAAAATAACTTATCAAACAGCAGAAGCAGACGTATTTGCAGGTGGCGATGCACTTACAGGCCCTAAATTTGCAGTTGACGCGATTGCGTTAGGCAAACAAGGTGCGATTTCTATTCACCGTCATATACATGGTGATAACCTCACTATTTGCCGTGAAAAAGAATATCACGCACTTGATAAAGATAACCTAGATATGGCAGGCTACGACAATATTCCTAGACAAAGACCTGTTCATGTCGATGGCAATAAATCAAAAGAAACGTTTAAAGACCTTCGTGAAACGTTTACTGAAAAACAAATGAAGAAGGAAACAGAACGTTGCCTTGGTTGTGGCGCAGTGGTAGCAGATATTTACCAATGTGTTGGCTGTGGGGTATGTACGACTAAGTGTAAATTTGACGCCATAACGCTTGAAAGAAAATATGACGCACCGGGTGTAGATTTTACAGAAATGAAACCGATTGTCATTAAACATGCCATTAAGCGTCAGGGCAGAATTGCAGCTAAAAACGTTAAAAGAATGTTTACAGGGAAGTAAGGCATATGCATGAACTAAGTGTTGTAATTGAAGTGATAGAAACCGTTGAGAAATTTGCTATCAATAATGCAGTT
>JBGSUZ010000280.1:0-24001 GCA_041753235.1 Acidaminobacteraceae bacterium | reverse complement strand
CTAGCCTATTTGGTTTTGCGCTGGTCTATCTGATTCCCTTTGCTGGTATGGTTCTTAAGTCCTTCAGTCGACCTGAAGCGACGCCGACTCTGGTCACTTATCAACAGATACTCGGCAATGAGGCCTTCCAGCTCTCTATTTACAATTCCATTTTATTTATGATTCTCGGCATCCCGACACTGATGGTTTTTTCGTATATAGTGGCACTATGCCTCCACGAACTAAAGACGCCCCCTTGGGTCAAATTGCTGCTCGTTTTACCAATAGCACTGCCCTCTGGCGCTTCAATTGGATTTTTTAAAAATCTCTTTGGCGCCAGTTACGACAGCCTCTTATATACCAAATTTAATGTAATTGTCCTCATCATCATGTTTGTCTGGAAGTATACAGGCTATAACTTGTTAATATTTCTTTCTGGCTTCAAGCTTATGCGGGGTTCTGTTATGGACAGTGCCAAAATTGATGGCGCCAACTACAGGCAAATCGTTTGGCACATTATTTTGCCGCTGTCAGCACCTTACATCGTCTTTGCTGGCATTGTTACCATTATCAACAGTTTTAAGATTTTCAAAGAAATATACATACTTCAAGGCAGCTATCCGAGTACCTCTCTGTACTTATTCCAGCATTTCGTCAACAATAAGTTCAATGACATGGCCATAGACGAACTTTCCACCGCCGCCACCCTATTCTCAGTCATCATCCTGCTCTTTGCTTGGGGCGTCACCGGCTACGACCGTTATCAACAACGCCGAATAGGAGGGAAAGCATGAGAAAATACGCACGCATCATCGTCATAGGACTGGCTATCCTGTTCTTTCTGCCCATACTGTACACCTTTACCAACAGTTTTATGGCACCTAATCAATTAGAGCGCATTGGCCTGCAGTGGATTCCCGACGCTTTTAACCTACAGCAATATTACAGTCTCGTTACAGATAAAAGTCAGTACTTTAATTATCTGCTCAATTCAATCAAAGTCGTATCCGTCATTATATTTTTCCAAGTCATCTTTGGCGTTTCTGCTGCATTTGCGTTGGCAAAACTAAACGTTCCTTATAAGCGACTTATCATGACTGTTTATTTACTAACACTGCTCATGCCACTGCAAGTGACCATGGTTCCTAACTTTCTATTCTTCGAGAAACTTGAACGCGTGCTTCACCTACACATTCTCAACACACACATTGCATTAATTCTGCCGGGCGCCTTCTCTGCCTTTGGTATTTTTATGATGAAACAATTTATTGAAGGCATTCCCGATGAGATTATAGAGGCCGCCCGCATAGAAGGCGCAGGTACCTTCCGTATTCTGTTTCAAATGATTGTACCTATATTAAAACCTGCTATTCACGCTTTAATAGTACTTACCTTTATTGACAATTGGAACATCATCGAGACAGCGCTAGTCTTTATAAGCGATGAAAACCTTCGTCCACTATCTGCCTTTCTCGAACAGATTTACAACAACCATCATGGGCTCTACTATGCAGGCGCAGTCCTGTATTTAGTCCCAGCAATATTTATCTTCTTAAAGGGCGAAAAATACTTAGAAAAAGGATTTTCAATGGGGGAAAGTGATCTATGATGAACTCATTTACAAAATGGGGAAAACGGTTATTAACTGGCTTCTTTGTACTAATTTTTACACTTGGCTTCTTTTCAAAATCTTTAATGAACTTAACCCTGCCAAACGTACAAATTGCCGAACTTAACGATGGGGTAGAAGTCAATTATACTTCAGAAATGGGTGGTAATATCGTCGCTAAAAAGACAGAGGATGTCTGTGTGTTAGGCGATGCCATTATTCAAGAGGTTTATGTTAAAAAGGGCAGTTACATCGTGCCGGGAACGCCACTCTTTAAAATTGATATGAGTATTGGGCTGCAAAACAAAATGAACGCCAGCCTCCTCCACAGCAAAATCCAGACAGAACGGGAGCGCATGAACACACTTTTGTCAAAATCCAAACTGGATAATCAAACCCGTCTTGCTCAAGTTACCGTCAATCTCGCTCAAGCCGAAAAAGACTTAAGTGCTCAAAAAGAGCTGCTGGCTTCGGGCGCAGTTACCAAGGACACTGTTGAGCAAGCTGAAAGTCGTTATAATACATTGAAAGCAGACAAATCGACCATTGAAAATAACTACCAGCTTCAAAAAGCTCAAGACCAAGTCGCTATTAATGAAATTAAAGACCTTATTGACAGCTACGAACAACAGTTAAGTATGATCGAGGCTGGCAAGAATAAATACTACGACATCAGTCCTTTAGGTGAAGTTCTTTCCAAGAACAAAGGTTATATGTTGACTGTCCCTGAAAAAGGCAATGCCTACAAGACGGGCGAAGTCCTTTCTACCATTGGCGTTTGCAACAGCTACAAAGATTTGGCATTTGAAATGCGCATGTCCCAAAGAGACTATTATCTTATGAGAGAATCTGGTTGTGTGGTCAGTATTAGTACAATGGAAGATGACTACATAGGCGTTGTCGCCTTTGACTACAGCCTCAGCGTCTTTTCAGATGGTGAAATGAAGGTCATGGCGAACTTCACAGACGAACCAGCCATTAAAACCTATCCAGGACAGGAGGTTGCTTCTCGTTCTCAAAACTCCTATTACGTTGGGGGTGAGAAGCTAGCAGTTCCTAGAACGGCTATTGTTTCCAGCGGCACAACGCTCAATGGTACAAATGCACTTATTTATCTGCTACGTGAAGAAGAAGATGCCCTCGGCAAGAGTCAAATTGCTGTTGCAATGCCAGTTACGGTTACTTCAGTTGGGGATGAATACGCCATTATCAGCGAACTTAGAAATATGCCAACGAATAAGGTCATTCTGAATCCAACGGCTAAAATCAAAGACGGAACGAAGGTGTATGTATGTCCTTAAAAAAAACACTGCGCTTTTCGTGTCTATTATTCTTGTTGCTTGCTGCCCACTTTTACATGCAAGGGCATTTTAATTCAACGTCCATCCTGTATGAGCTTGGCAGCATTAAAGACCCGAAGACACTTGAAGATGCCTATAAGGTTTACCCTAACGCCACCTTTAATTGGGAGCTAAAAACGCCCGACTATACCCTCATTATGACCACAGGCAACGATCAGCTGCACGCCCGAAAAACCAGTTTAGAAGGAGGTTGGGTCAATCCCTTTGGTCAAAGTCTGACCCTGTCACAGTCCGTCGCTAGCAAACTGCTTAGGACAGACATTGCCAACCACCAGACCATTAAGATTTTCAACAAGCCCTATTTGCTAAACCGCGTTATCACGGAAGGTAACGTAGCCTATATCCCTTATAATGAAGCACTGCTTAAGGAGAGCTGGCAGCGGATACGTTTTTACTACACAGCTGACAGCGTTGAAGCGGTAGAGCTTACAGACGAGAAGCTTGGCAACCTTATGGAACTCTGGGGCATTAAGGTCTATAATAAAACTTTTTATAAGCATCAGACATTCTTGTTCTACAATATGACTTTGCTGCTGTGTTTATATATGCTCTTAACTATCTTTAAAAATGCTTTAGTAAAAATATCAATACAAAAGACCACTTTAGAAACCATAAGACAGAGCTATTTGCCATTTTATGGTCTTAAAACCTTTCTAAAAGGCGAAAAAAAGGCACTCTCCAAAATAGGATTTCAAGGTCTATGGTGCATGGTACTCGTTTTAGTTGGCCTAAGGTTTCTAAGTAATCTGATTCTACCAACAACACTGATTCCCGGGAACTGGTTTAGCCTAAACAGTTACTTAGATATTGGGCGTCAGATTGTCAGTGATTGCATTTTTCAGCTCCAAAACGGCTTAGCTCCTGTCTCGCAGGGCACATTAATCTGGATAGGCATACTGATTATTTACTTACTCGTCTTTGACAAACTGCTGTTTAAAAAAACGCCTTATTCAGAAATACAACTTCATGAAAAACGGGTCGGCATATAGCCGACCCGTTTCTATTTATGGCCTCCGCTACTTGCGGAAAGCTCTCTTGGAAACTCAATGATAAAAGTAACACCTAAACCCTCTTTGCTCTCACAGCGAATATTGCCTCTGAGCTTCTGAGTCACTAAGCTCATAACAATATGCATTCCCAGACCGCTGTTTCCGTCATGTCGATTTGTAGTAAAGAACGGCTCATAGATTTTTTTCAGATTTTCTTCCGAAATACCCAGCCCGTTATCACGATAGGTCAGAATAACCCAGTCTGGCTTCACCTGTGCTTCTATCTCAATTAGACCTTCACTTGCTGTTTTAAGGCCGTGGTGGAGAGAATTGATGATTAAATTCGTAAAAATTTGAGACAGTGCCCCAGGATAGGTATTTAGATACACCTGTTCAGGACAGAGATTTTCAATTTTTACAGGCATGTGCTTGTATTCATGGAGCAAGCTTAAAATGACACTGTCAATGCTGTCCTTTAATTCAAAACGCTCCTGTAACCCGCTGCTTTGGTCAACTGCTAACTGTTTAAAACTTTTGACAAGATCTGCAGCGCGCTCTAAATTGGTATTGAGCCGCCGCGTAGATTCATCTATGACACTCATTAATTCTTTTAAATTTTCCTTGTTCATTTGCCCTTCTGCAAGTCGCTGACGATGCTCATCATTGATCTTTTTCAAGTAGGAAGCGGTGCTTAAACTTACGCCCACAGGTGTGTTGATTTCATGGGCTACTCCGGCTACTAAGTGTCCTAAGGAGGCTGCTTTTTCCGCTTCTAAAATGAAAGTATACTGCTGCTGTAACTCCTCATTTTTTTCAGTAATCTTCTGCTCTAAAATAATATTTTCATTCCGAAAAGCGTCAATAATAATTTGGAATGACTTAGAAAGTGCCCCCATCTCATCTGCCCGTTCAAGATAAGGTTTGGGAATATTTTTACTGAATTCACCCGCCGCAATGTCTTTAGCAAAGCTCAGTACATTTTGGATTGGTTCCATGGTACGCTTTACCGTCCAATGTATAAGTACCAGTGTTGCCATAAAAATAAGTCCCAAAATGCCTATAATCAACCATGCAATTTTTCTAATCTCCTCTTGGATAGCCGCTTTGTCAATTAATGAAACAACCTTCCAGCCGTTTTCATCTACTTTGTAGACTTCTAAGTAATAAGTTTTACCTTTATACTGTACTTCTTCAAAGTTAGTAGTAGCGTCTTCTATCCAGCTTAAATAAGGGTATAGTTCATCCTCTTCCTGATGAATATTAGCTTTCATTATTTTTTCAGAATCCTCATGGAAGATGTAGTCGCCTTCCGCACTGAGCAAAAAGCTTTTGTCCGTATTATTGATTTTTGCATTTTGGAAAATAACTGGTATCTTCTCTAATATGAAGTCCATCACTACAAACCCATAAATTTGACCATTTTCACGCATAGGCTTAATACAGGAAATAACCACGCGCTTAGTACCCCACTCTATATAAGGCGGGGTAAACGCTGAATCTTTAGCATTGATGCCCACTTGATACCACGGTCTCTTTTTAACATCATAGGTCTCATCTGGAATAATGCCTAGGCTATCTAAATAAAAATTAGCCTTTTCATTGGCTACCCAAGCCAAATAGTAAACCTGACCACTTTTCTGAGTCTGAACTAACGTATTGAGCGTTTCATTATAATACGGATTTTCTGTGATTGTACGCCGGTCTACTGCCGTTTTAAGATAGGATTTAATTTCAGGGTGCAAAGCCAGTTGCTGTGTGACCAACTTTGCTTCATCAAAAATCCCTTTTACGTCCTTGGAAATCGCCTGAGCTTTCAGCTCAGTCTCCACCAATTTGTTGTCAACCAACTCTCTATAAGTAATTTGAAACGTCAGCAACCCAATTGCAATGATTGTCGCCGTGAAAATCAAAGAAATAAGGACTACAATTCGGTTGGCGACGCTTTTTCGAATGTATTGTAACACCTAGCCACCTCCTATAAGGGGCTGCAAAGCTTATGCGTTAAATGCTTGGAACTGAGCTACAAACGCTTCCAGCACTGCAGAGTCAATTTCGCCGCTGTCTTTTTTCTTTAAGAAACTCAAAGCCTCGTCGTAGCCAAAATGATCAATGACTTCGCAATTAAGCTTCCCGAGACGCTGATTGATCAAATACTGATTCAGTGCTAAATCGTAGTGGGTTAAAAATGACTTTAATAGCTCTATATTTCTGTTGAGCGCAGCACCCTCCACATAAATAAATGTTTTGAAGTCAAAAGGACTGACTCTATAAATCAAATATCCCTGCGCTACCTGAAGCATTTCGTTGTGTTCGTTGCTAATCAGGTCATGGGCGGCTTCGATAATAGGCCTCACTTCTGACACATCTTGAATTTTCTCACCCATTAAATGGGCATATTTCCCAGTTGCAGCGACAATATTACAATACACTGTCTGATCCAAGAAAACAAAACCGCTATTCTCCTCCTGTTCTCTAAAGCAAATAGCTGAAAGTTCTTCGTTCTTATAGTTCAAAATTTGATTTAGAATACAGTTGTAAAACGCCTCAATGCTATTTGACGTAAACAACTCCGAACTGATGTTTACAATTTGTTCTAAACCTCTTCGATGCATTTCAATTGTCATTAAATCTCGGTATGACCTGAGTGCTTCATAAACCGAGGTATATAACCTTGTCGCTGACAACTCTGTTTTTAGCCGATAGTCATTAATGTCATAAGCTGCAATAACCTCTTCTTCCGGTGCTTCTCCTGGTTGACCTGTTCGCAATATGATTCTTATTTTTTGATTATTCAGCTCCTGACGAATATAGTTCACAACCTTCAGACCTGTATCATTTTCTTCCATGACCACGTCTAAAAAAACCAAAGCTATGTCGTCTGTTTCAGATAAAACTTTTTTAGTTTCTGCTCCTGAGTATGTGTGAATCAGTTCTAGGGGATGGCCTTCGAATTTGAAATTTCTAAGCAGCAAATTGGTCGCTGCATGAACCTCCTTGTCATCGTCTGCAACGAGTACCCAATAAGGTTTTTTAAGTTCTACTTCAACTTCTGGCTCATCCTCCGCCAAAAAATTGAGTTCAAAATCCGAGTCTGCTAAGTCTAATGTTTTTTTCTCCACGATGCTTCCCCCCCCTCCTTTGCCCAAACGCTAATTTATATATATCCCACATTGCACGTTTTATGCAATATCATAAAGTAAATAAAAAAGGGTTATTTCAACTAGAAAATAAATTCTAGATTGAAATAACCCTTTAATTTGAGCGATTCTTTGCTTCTACTCGCTAACGAATGGAAGTAAAGCGATAATTCTAGCTCTCTTGATCGCGATAGTAAGCGCTCTTTGGTGTTTAGCACAGTTACCTGTTACACGTCTAGGAAGCACCTTTCCTCTATCTGTGAGATATCTCTCAAGTTTCTTGATATCTTTATAATCGATCACGCTGTGTTTGTTTTGGCAAAAGCTACAGCCTTTTCTTTTTCTTTTCATCATTGCCATCTTTGTTTCCCTCCTTCACTTCTATTCTTAGAATGGTATATCTTCGTCATCTTCAATTGCTTGGAAATCATCTGGATTATAATTGCCGAAATTGAATTCGTCATTTGACTCATTCTTAGGTTTGTTGCCTTCATTACTTCCGATAAACTCAACGCTATTTGCAACAACATCTGTCGAATAACGGGTTTCCCCTGTATTCGACTTGTAAGTGCTCGTCTGAATGCTGCCATTGACAGCTACCTGACGGCCCTTGCTCAAGTAATTTCCACAAAGTTCTGCGGTCTTGCCCCATGCGACAACACGAATGAAGTCTGCAGTTGGTTGACCTTTACTTTGAAGTTCCGCTTTCTTGTCCTTGCTATAATTGCGATCGACAGCAACCGTAAAGTTGACGACAGCGTTTCCATTTGGCGCATACCTTAATTCAGGATCCTTTACAAGTCGGCCAATAAGAATTACATGGTTCATTTTACCACGTCCTTTTGACTACTTTTCGTCTTTGTTAATAACGATGTATCTGATAACGTCGTCTGAAATCTTGAAGTTTCTTTCAAGTTCCATCGGAAGAGAAGTATTCGCTTTGAATGTTACGTAAACGTAGTAACCTTCTTTAACTTTGCTGATTTCGTAAGCTAACTTTCTGTTACCCCACTCATCAACCTTCTCGATTTGACCATCCGCAGAAATAATTGAAGTGAACTTGTTGATCGCTTCTTTTCTAGCTTCTTCTTCAATGCTAGGCTTAAGGATGAAGATTGTTTCATAATTTCTCATATAGACACCTCCCTATGGACTTAGTGGCCCTACCCCTATGGTAGAGCAGAGAGTATTGCGGACACAATTGTCCACCGTACAATTTAGTATTTTATCATTTGCCAATCATATTTTCAAGCTATTTATCAAAAATACAAAAAGAAATCGCGACGCCCCTTTTCCCAAAGGTGTCGCGATTTCTCTAAACTTTGCCGTTATAGCTCAGGTTACTTTTCGAGTGCCTCTCTGAGTACTTCGCCGATACGCTTAACGCCTTCAACGATTTTATCTTCTGGCATATTGGAGTAATTCATTCGGAAGGTATTTTCTCGACCGCCGTTCGGGAAGAAAGAACCGCCCGGTACGAAGGCCACATTGCGCAAAATTGCCACTTCCATTAAATCTCTAGCATTCAAATGTTCCGGCATGGTACACCATGTGAACAAGCCTCCCTCTGGGTAAGTGCATGTCACTTCCGCAGGGAACTCTTTTTTGATGGTCTCGATCATGAGGTTACGGCGCGCTCTGTAGACATCTTTTATTTTCTCTACATGTGCATCTAGATTATAAAGGTCCATATACATGCTGATTTCTCTTTGTGTCATGCTATTACACTGAAGATCAGCGCCTTGTTTGACAGTAATAAACTTGTTCAGTACGTCTTCTTCTGCACAGACCCAGCCTACACGGAGTCCTGGACAGAAGGTTTTTGAAAAGGTACCAAGGAAAATAACCCGACCGTCATCGTCTAATGCTTTGATTGCAGGCAGCATTTCGCCTTCAAAACGTAGTTCTCCATAAGGATTGTCTTCAACGATTGGCAAGTCAAATTTTTTAGCCACACGCAAGAGTTCTTTGCGTCTTTCCAAGTTCCAAGTTCTACCCGTCGGATTTTGGAAGTCTGGAATGACATAAATCATTTTCACGTTGTCGTGAGCTGCAAGTTTGCTTTCTAAGTCTTCAATGATCATACCGTGGTCGTCTGTATCGACTTCAATAAACTCGCATTGATAAGCTTTGAACGCATTGATTGCACCGAGATAGCTCGGACTTTCACATACGACAAAATCTCCCGGATTAAGGAATACTTTTCCTGCAAAATCAAGGCCTTGTTGTGAGCCGCTCGTTACCAAAATATTATCTTTGGTCTTATGAATGCCTTGCTTTTCCATACGCTTGGCAATTTTCTCGCGCAGTGGGTTGTATCCCTCTGTCGCACTGTACTGTAACGCTTGTGTTCCCATCTCTTCCAGCACTTTTACCGACACGATTTTCATTTCCTCAACAGGAAATAACTCTGGTGCTGGTAACCCGCCTGCAAATGAAATAACCTCTTCACGTTCTGTCAACTTCAATAGTTCTCTAATTTCTGATGCTTTAATACCTTCCATTCGATTTGAATACTTTAACCCCATCTTACAAAGCACCTCCATTTAATATAACGGAAAAGGTTTGCCCAAGGTTATTATATCACTCTGTACTAATAATCGAACAAAAATAAATATTTTATTCAAAACTTTGCAAATTGTTTGGTAAATTTAATTTAAAAACGTTTATTAAAAAAGCCGGTCTATTCGACCGGCTCCTTCGCTATAACTTTCTTGATACGCTTTTCTAAATTGGGTCTCTCGATCCAAATTTGCTTGTCACATTTAAGACACCGAATTCTAAAATCCATTCCGACGCGGAGAATCTCAAATTGATTTGAACCGCAGGGATGTGTCTTTTTGGTCTCTACCACATCGCCGACTTTTAAGTCCATGGGCATGGTTAAGCCCTCCATTCCTTTTCTGTTGCTGTTTTCTGACCATTTTCTCTCAGCATATAATATAACTTCATGCCTGTTTTAGGGTGGTCTGTTAGTGTTTGAATCACTTGTTCCAAGTGTTCCAATTTTATTTTGAGTGACAGACCACAGCTCGCAGAGATTTCTCTTGGCGTTGGCACCATTTCAACCGCCACCGATGCTAATAATAGCTTTTCTGTGCTGATTGCTAGGTGAGTCGACTCGAAGGTAATTACATAAAATGCATTTTCTAACATAATAACTCCTTGACCCTATATTCGAATCACATTTTTATCTTTGTTCAGGTGTTCAACAATTGTGTACATATTCGTTACACCACCCACTGCTAATTGATCCTTTACATTGTAATAATCTAAGCAAGTACCACAAGACAATACCTGTACACCTTGCATTTCAAGCGTTCTTAAATACTCTAACACTGACGATGACTCTATGGTCAACATAATGCCGCCATTGAGAAATAAAATCGCACTTGGGAAGGGTTCCATTTCTGTAAGGGTATAGAAGAATCCCTTTATGAGTACTTCCCCTAATTGATCATTGCCCTTACCAAACTTATCCTCACCTACGAGAATGACCTGCTCACCTAATCTCGGCTTTGGCAGTGGCATTGCCTCTGTTTGAAGCCCCATGTCGTCTTTAAAAATATCAATATGGAAGAAGCCGTCAACTTCTCTGACTTGGTAGTTCAAGTTCATGCTCTTGGCATACTTTGTCACGTTTTCTTTGGCGATTTCATTGTCTACGATAGTCGTAACTTGACCTTCCGCCAGCTCTTCAATGGCCTTCTTTGTTTGAATGACCGGTTTTGGACAGGATAGGCCTCTTGCATCTACTTCTTTTAGCATTCATATCACCTCAATAAATAATATATCAAATATAATAGGATATTGTTATTATAAAAATAAATAGCTACCTGCGAATTTTGTATGGCATCGATTAGCCAAGTGCTTTTTAAAAACGGCACGACGAACGTAATGATGGTCATCAGTACCAAAACACTGAACCCACCTTTGATGATTCCTACTAACAGACCGCCTAACTTGTTGACTTCTTTTATAAGCGGTAAATGGGCCATCTGATCTAATACAACTGTCAAAATTGCCAGTGCTGCCATTACGCCAAAGACAATCAGCATGAAACTAAGACCGTTAATCATCATTTCAGAAATCTTATGGGCCAAGTCTCCAAACACTAGTTGGTTCATAGTATCCTGTGTTTTACCAACCACGTCTTTAGGCAGTTGATTCAGTACATCTGGCAAATTAAATTTCCCGCCTATCTGACCAGAGGACGCCGCTGCCTGAAGTTGTGCCTGACTGGTAAAATTCTTTGTAAGACCGGCATATATGTTTTGTTCCAAGTTTTGAAACACTTCAAATCGGTCTACTAATTGAGCAGCCACCACTTTGTAGTATAATTTTCCGGCAATCAAAGCAACGATCCACGCCGCCAGTTCAATTACCGTTTTCACCATGCCCTGACGAAAGGCCCTAAAAACCTCACCGCCGATGATGAGCAATACGAGTATATCCATCCAATTCAAGGTATTCCCTCCTTAATAGCTGAGCGCGTACCACTCAAACCTGTCTTCATATTCGAATCCCAGTTGCGTGTCGCTGATCCACAGCAATTCTTTCAGTGCGCCCTTTATGGGTTTAACGCCAAGGGTTCTGCCTTTAAAGTCCATCACAATGACTTTGTCATCTCCAAGCACTGCCACGCGCTGATCGCCTATAAACAGCCGTTCTACCACCACTGGCACTTTTGTTTCAAAAATCCACTCTCCGGTCGGCGACAGCACTGAAACGCTGTTTTCATCTCGTGTATCTTCTAGCGCCTTGTCCTCAATTACTAAATTAAAAGCTGCATAACCCGCCGCGTTAAAGGCCATACGGTTCATCAATCGGTCTACATCTTTGCGCCACAGGTCATTGTCCTCATCGTTGAAGGCCAAAACTGCCTTGTCAGAAACCCCGACGAATTGATTTTTATAACCGGAAATTCTAGAAAGTATCTGGTTATTGAAATTACGGGCGCCCTTCATTTTGCCGTCGAGTCCAAATAAAAATACATTGGTATGAAAATTGTCTTTTTCAATGAAGAACACACTCACACCTATCAATTTTAACTCTGGGGCATAATCTACATCTAATATTTCTGGGTAAGGCAGTTCAATAATTGCCTCGTCTTCACCCTTATCATTGATAATTTGAATTTTCTTTTCAGTTGCTTTGTAAAGAATGGCATAAGACTCACTTTTAGCAATAATTCGGTCTATCTTGCCGAGCGCTTCCCGCTTTTTCTTTATGTTGCCGCCCTCATCCAGTATGTAAAAGTCACCGCTGTCTCGTTCCACTAAAAAAATACGATTCCCAACGGCCTTTACTAAAACTTTCGAACCTGCATACGGCTTTTCCCAAACCAATTTACCCTCAAGGTTATAGGCTTGCAACTTACCACCTTCAGCCTTTAATACTAAATTACCTGCTTGCTGAACCACTTTTCCTTCGTTTACTTTCACTGCGGATGCGTAGTTTAACGTCGTTATTGTTTTAAACTGAGCACCGCCTAAATTCAAAGTGCTTCGCACAACAGATACAAGATTTTCTACATTAAAAGTAAAAAGTAGGCATAACGCTAAAATCACCAATGACGTGATTCTGCGTTTGCGCCGTCTTGCTTTGATTTCCGCCAGTTTCCCTTCTGGCATCTCCTGTTTCTTTTTCAAGCGCCGCTACCCCCCGTTCTCCAAACTTGCCAATTTCTTTTGAAGTGCCTCATACGCCTCTGGTGTGTCCATGTCTTTAAAATAATCACTTGTTTCAAAAGGTACTCTAATGACCTTTGCATTCGGATGTCTGAGTAGTCCCTTGGCACCTTTATCGCCTGTCAGCAACAACAGTTCTGGTGTCCATTTTCTGTGAAAAATCACTGGTGAATAGCTTGTGTTTCCCACACAAGGCACTGCCATGTCTGCATCTGAGTCACAAAAGACCTCTATCAAACGCTCACAAACTGCGCCTGTTAGCAGGGGCTGATCTCCCATAACAAAAGCAAAAGCTTGCACGCTGTCTGCCCAAGGTTGTGAAATTCCTAGTTTGATGGCTTCGCTTTGTCCAAGTGCCGCTCTTGGGTTATGGACCAGTCGTAGGGGCAAGTCTTCCAGTGCCCACTTCACCGCTTCCTCTTGATAAATCACAAGGACTCTTTCTGGCGCTAATGCAACCAGCATTTTAGCAAGTCTGTGCACGCAGGGTTCCCGACTACTACCCATCGGCAGTAACAATTTATTTTGACCCATTCGCTTTGCCTGCCCAGAAGCGAGCAAAATTATCCCTACACCTTCTGGTTCAATGCGTCTTGCCATGGTATCACCTCAACTGGATACTCAATTTTGGTTCGAAGTATTTTAATCCATTCCCAGTCTGCTTCTCGCACCTGCGTTATGAGTACACAGGGCTTAACACCAGCTGGAAGGTCCTTGAACAACCCTTTAGGGCTTACAATCAATCGTCTTATCAATTCCGGTGTAATGGGGTCACCTTCTTTTGCCTCAGTCACCGCTAAAAAATGCGCCAACCGATGTACCCACGCCGCTGTCGCGGGTTGCCCCACTGCACTGGCTCCAATAACGCCAAAAACTAGGTCAAGACCAGCTACATAAACCGGTTCATCTTCTCTAGGTGCTTTGATAGGGCAATGTTTCGCCCCATCTATTTCTATGAGTTTCCAAATTGTTGTATAATTATTCATCGTTTCAATAGCAGTTTTTGAGGGCGCGAGTCCCTTTTCTTCTACATTAGAATTTGAAAACCATCGGCATGAACCAGTTGATTTTAGGTAATCCTCGTGAAATATTTCACGTAAAACAATTGGCATATTTATCCTTTTATTATCTAGAAACATCTTGGTCGTTGTGGTTATTAATACTTTTTGTTGTGTTTTTATAAGTTCTTCTGCTATTAAATAAAGACTCGTCGTTTTTCCTCCTGCGCCAGAAAAGCCGATACTGAGCGCACGTCCCTTTTCTAGGTATAACGCTTCTATCATTTGCAACATCGGCTCACCTCCAGGCTCAAGACAATATTTCCATGGCGAGTAGCGCCAAGTCATCTTCCTTCTTCTCCCCAGCATAGGTATGGCGGTCTAGGTCAACTGCTTCGCAAAGGACTTTCAGTGGTGCCCATTTATACTGATCCACCAGACTGAGAATTCGGTCTCCATACAGTGTTCCTTCCGCGTCTCGCGCTTCGCTAATGCCATCCGTATACAAGATTAATCGATGTCCTGCGCCCATTGGCACAACAACTTCTGAGCAGGGTATGTCTTCAAAGAAAGTACAAATAGGCAGGCCCTTCGTATTGATTTCACGAACGTGTCCCTGCTGATCAATATGAATTGGCAGACAATTGTGTCCTGCATTTGAAAAGCGCATTAAGTGGCGCTGTCTATCGTATACGCCGTAAAGTACGGTGATGTATTTGTCATCGCTTATACCCAGCTCTTCATATTTTGAATAGAGCATTTCCAAAGTCTTGCAGGGGTCTTTCAGCACTTCTGTTGACCCTTTAATGGCTTGTCTGACAAAGAGCGTGATCATTGAACTGGTCACGCCATGTCCCGAAACGTCGGCTATATACACACCAAAATGATCTGCGTCTATAGGAATAATGTCAAAAATATCGCCACCCAGCAGTTCCGCTGGTTCATAAAGACTGCTGAGGCTAACGAGATCGCCATAATTACCATCACACGGCAAAATTCCCTTTTGGATTTTTCGGGCAAAGGCTAAATCGGCTTGATTTTTGGCGTTTTGAGCTTCTAGTAGTGCTCGGTTTCTCAGCTCTTCGGTAATGTCCCGATACACTTCGACCATTTTACGTGGCTCTTCCTGAATGCGCGCTGCTTTCACACTGTAAATACGCTCGCCGACTTGAACCTGCTTTTCTACACCTTCACAAAATTCGGCTTGATTGCGGCAAATACAGTGCTCACAGCGCTGGTTGCCGCAAAAAAGTTCAAAGCATTTATGACCGATGATATTCCCTGCGATGTTGGTCATTGCCGCGTTTTGGTAAACAACTATGCCCTTGGCGTCTATGACCCGAACAGGATCTGCCATGCTGTTTAATATGTCTTCGAAATAAAAGGTTGTTGCCTGCATTTGTCTATTCCTCGGTTGGTTTAACCCTTGGTGGTCTTTGTCCAAAGTATTGGTAATAGTAGCACTTTAGTTTACCGTTAAAGAGTTTTCTGTTCTTAGTTGCCTTTTTACCGAATGATCTTTCAAAACCGTCATGGGCTGTAATGACATTGAAGGACCACGTGTCATTGGGCAGAAGCTTTTCACCCATCAATTTGTAAAGGGCCGCTACTTCTTCTTCGTCGTCTCCAAGTCGTTCACCGTAAGGTGGGTTGGTAATGACGTAGCCGTATTTGACTTTGGTACTGAACTCGTTAATGTCTCTCACTTGGAAGTGGATGTCTTCTTCAAGACCTGCCAAGTCGCTGTTTATTTTGGCCTGTTTGATACTCCGTGGGTCGCAGTCATAACCTTGAATGCTGAGTTCTACTTCATGATCCATGGCATTATACGCCTCTGTTTTGACCTCTTTCCAAATCTCTGGTGGTATGATAGGCCACTGCTCGCATGCAAATTTTCTATTGAGTCCCGGTGCTATATTTCTGCCAATCATAGCCGCTTCTATCAGAATAGTTCCTGAACCACACATTGGGTCTACAAGCGGAATTTTCGGGTTCCATCGGCTAAGTTTTACGAGGGCTGCTGCCATCGTTTCTCTAAGTGGCGCTTCGTTGCCGTATTCTCTGTAGCCTCTGCGGTGCAGGCCTTCTCCAGAGGTGTCTATCATAACGGTAACCACGTCTTTTAAAATGGCTACTAATATTGGTACTTTTGCTCCTGTTTCTTTAAACCAGTCAATGCGGTAGGCGCGTCTGAGACGGTCAACTGCCGCTTTTTTGGAAATTGCCTGAATGTCAGATAAGCTGAACAGTTGAGACTTAACCGATTTCGCGTTTACAGGAAATTCTCCATCGATTGGAATGTACTGCTCCCACTCAATTTTCTTTACGCCTTGAAAGAGGTCTTCAAAGCTGGTTGCCTTAAATTCGCTTATTTTAATAAACACCCGGTCTGCGCAGCGAAGCCAAAGGTTTGCTCTGCAAATGCCCTTTTCGTCTGCGTCAAATTCAACTTTACCATTTTCTACTACTACGTTTTCAAAGCCGAGCGCTTTAACTTCTTCTGCTACGACTGACTCTATGCCAAATGTTGCAGTTGCAATCATTCTATAAATCGCCATGTTTTTCTCCTCATCTTTACACTGCCCAAACCAACAGAAAGCTGTCTCAAATTCTTAGCTGCTGTCAACGGGCCTAATGCATTTATTATAACACATTCTAAGACGCTCATAAACGAAGCAAAAGCTATCTATTAACGAAGAATTCCTTCTTTATTAATAAACAGCTTTTGTTTGTATATTTTATTTCAAATGTTTGGTGACCAACCGCATGAGGTGGCCTGCATCGACTGGCTTAGGCAAATAATCGCTAAAGCCGTAGGTCAGCAAATAATCCCGTTCCGAGTCGATAACCTTCGCTGTACAAGCGATAATGGGCACCTGCCGGCGCCGGTATTTCTCTATTTCATCAAAGGCCTCAAGACCGTTGAGTACAGGCATCATAATGTCCATAAAAACGAGGTCTGGTTTTTCCGAGAGGTAAAGTTCCACCGCCTCTTTGCCGTTTTTGGCAAATACTAAGTCAAACTGATCTTGTAAGTGAATTTTATAAGTCACTCGAGCAACCACTTCGTCCTCTGCCACTAAAATGCGCTTGCGTTCAAATGGCCTTGTTTCCAAAACTTCCGCTTCCTCGTGAACCATTTCTCTATTGCGATATTCCGACTTTTCAGCCCGATAGCCCATAGATAAATTTAACTTTACCTGAGTACCCCGACCGTACTGACTCTCTAGTTCTAAAAAGCCATTCATAGACTTAAGGGTGTTATGCGCCATGAGCAGACCCAGGCCTTGCATTTCCATTGCTTGGTCTAAATAGTGTTTGTTCTCATCTGCTTTTAACAATGACTGTATTTTATCCAGCCGTTCTTCTGTGAGTCCCATTCCTGTATCGGATACGATAATCTGAATTTGTACAAAGCCGTCGTCTGATTTGCCCATCCCATAAAAGTAAACTTTAATGCTGCCGTTTTGCGTATGCGTCAGGCTGTTTTCTAATATGTTCATCAGGATAGCATTCACTCTAAACACATCCCCAATGAGTTTTTTAGGCATGGTTCGGGCTAAATGCACTTCTAGTCCAACGTTCTTTTCTTTTGCCTGTTGCTTGAATCGATTGTAAATCTCATCTACTAGCTCTGTGACCTCAAAAGGTACATATACAATTTGAAGTGGTGCTTCTTCCATGGAAAATAAATCCCCTAAATTCCCCATGCGTCTCAACGTTTTCTCATTGAGTTCAATCATCGGTGGTATCCACTCTGCATTTTTAAATTCTGGGCTGTGGTGTAAAAAATGCAGTTGATCCGACATGTCTTCTATGTCACCACGTACATCGCCTGCAAGCTTATGAATAAAACTGAGACGCTTGCTCATTTCGTCTTTGTAACGACTGATCTCTGTGTCCATTTGTTCTGAGAGTTGTTGCATTTCATGTCCTGAATGCACTCTGTCTGTTACGTCTCGGCTTATTTCTATCGCTGAAACAATGCGACCGCGAACATCTCTCAGTGGTATGCCAATATTTTCCCAGTAGGTTACCCCATTGCCTTCTCTATCTGGGAGTGCAACAATTCCCTTCTCAACAGAACCTGTTTCTATGCACCGTTTACAGGGGCAGTTTTCACAAGGCTCACTCAGTTGATGAAATATCTCATAGCAGGGCTTGTCTTCTACGTCCGAATGAATACGCAGTACTGCTTCATTTGCCCAAATAACTTTCAGGTCCGTATCCACCTTGAGGACCATATCAGGCATCGCCTCTAATATTTCCTTATAAAAACCGACATCCCCCCGGTTTTTATCCTCAAGTAAAGTACCTTCTTTATCCTTGTTCCGAATTTTAAGCCAGCTAGTGCTGTTTTTTTCCATACGGTTCCCCCAGGATCGTTTGTCATAATGAGCCATTTTCTGCTTTGACCTCATTATATCAAGTGCTTAAGGGATTTGAACAGCGGTTTTTTTAAGAATGGTAACCACGCCTTCCTGTTGGCTTAGCAATAGCGATTCTAAAGCATCTGCTGGACCTGCCAAAGTCAGGTAGAGCATACACTCACTGCTCGAAGCAGGGGCAACTGGGGTTACCGCTTCAACTTTCAAATTTTCTATCCGCACGACACTGCCTTGTCTATAGCAAATCAAATCAATTATTTCACCTATTACTACCTGTCCACAGTGACTTTGTTCTGGGTTTAATTTAACAATCATAGTTTGCATAGGTTGCTCACTCTGGCTGACTTCAAAATCTGACTGCGCCAAAAGTTTGCCTACCACAAGATTTTGAGCGGGCTTAGCACCCATGAGTTTCCCAAGTGGCAGGGCTTTGAGTTGCTTAGCCACTTCTGGACTGAGTTCTATTTCACTCAACATATCTCTTTTTATAACGGTGTTAGCTTCACATGGTTTTGCCAATACATAAGCGGTTACTAGCGCATCTTGATGAACGGCTGTCATTAGTAAAAATGCTTCCAGACCAATGGCAAGCACTGCACAAAGTAACGACACAATTATCCATTTTTTTCTCATATTCTTACGCCCCTCTTTTTGGGTTGTTTATTCGTGTCCCTTTTGTTGACTCATTGGTCGCAGGGCAACTCCCGTTCCTTTTCTATGAGCATTTCAATACGCCCAGCTGTCGCCATACATTCGCCAATCATGGTACTTGGTTCGTAACTAACTTTCAAACGAAAATGTAGGGTGGGCGGGTCTGTCCCTACAAGTTCAAGTTGTTCAATTTGATACACTTCTCCAGTTTCGGCTATGCGTAGTTGATTTAAGTGACTGTTCAGAGCTGTTGTCAGTGACTCCGGAGACATACGGCGTTCCACGACCGATAAAGCTGGTGTTTGCAATTGCCATTCTAAGGCATCTAAGGCATTTTCTACACCCGTTCCCCACCTAAGTCCATGAAGGCCATAAATGTAGAGTTCAAATAGAAAACAAATGAGTGGCATCATAATGAACACAATCACCATAAAGCTCCAAAGCACCATTTCTATGCCTGCACTGCCGCGCTCAGTTAATAATTCTTTTACCGTAAGCCCACCCTTTAAACTCATAACGCACCGTCCTTGATTCAAACTGTAAAAACCCGCTGGCCTCTCTCAACTGTAAAGTACCACTGACTTGAAAGGTCTGCCTTTCCCGACGTTTAAGCGTTCCTGCGTTTGGAGCTATAATTTGCACCTCTGTCAGTCCACTGGATACTAATTCACTTTCAAGTTCGTTTCGGCGTGTTGTTGACATGCCTTCGCTCACATTGACCTCGTTTAAATAACTCCTGCATAGCTGATCTAGCTCTATTTTATGATAGAGGGGCAGCAAGTACAGGACTGAGGTCACTAGGCAAAAGGCAATCATTAACACACCCATAAGTGCGGTGATTACTTTGCCGAGGTCCATGTTAAGTCGCCGAGCTTTTAAATAGTTTTGCTTTTATCGTAGTTGTCCACCAACTCGATAAATCTGTCATAAACAGCTCCCCTATGGTAGTGAGTTTAGGTAAAATTACGAACGCGCTAATAATGAGTACTATCGCTATGCCTAGCATGATGTCTACAGCAAACTGCCCTCTTTCGTTTTTTAGCTGTTTTTCTAAGCTTGCTTTGCAATAATGATACATTTGTTGAATATGCATTTCTGATTCCTCCTTAAATTAAGTATTATGTAGTAAAGATACTCCGTGAAGCCCGTCCCATTTCATAGAGCATCGGTACCGCCAACAAGATAAATACCAAGAAACAAAGACCAACTGCCAACGCTATGCCTTTTGCCTGCATAATGGCTGTCTCGGTTTCCAGTGCTGCATAATAGCGTTTAAGCATCAATTGCTCTTGCTTTTGAACTAGCCCATAAGGGTCTCCGGTTTCTATACCTTGTCTAAGAACAGTGGCTAGAACATGAATTTCATCGCCTGAGATACGCTTGGTTAGTTCTCCCGTGGCTAGTTCCAAGTCCATGGTTCTAAAATAGCAACTGGAAAAGCTATAGACTGCCTCTTTTAAAAACGGTTCCGAAACCGCTTCATGCAGATGTTTAAGCGTTTCGGACGGCGACATGCCCGCCGTGAGTTGTAAGGCCATATAACGGTAAATTCGATAAACCCCTGTCGCAAATTCCACCTGTCTAGCTTTCATTTGCGCTTGAGTCAGGCTCACAAAGACCGCTTCTAATAACCCTAAAGCCCATAGACTTTGCCATGGCCTTTGCCACTGACTCAGCACCACTAGCACCGTAACGCCGCCTGTCATAGCCAACCATTTCCAAGTCCGCTGTTCTGCCTGCGCCTTTTCATAACCGCACTTGAGCCATCGGTCATGATGCCAATGCCAAATACGTATGGCACGCTTTCCTAGCCAGTGCTGATGCATGTTCTTAAATTGGCTCCACTTTGGCGGTTTCCACGCTTCTTTTTGAGGCAGCCAACTTTGACTGTTTTGACTTTGCAAAGTCAGTGCGACTATGCTGACAACAAACCCAATACTCGCTACTGCCACGCCAAAGCTCATTAATAAGTGCACCGTGCCCAGTCCTAGTAGCTGGCTATTAGTTACTGTCATAACGAAGCCCTCCCCAAAATGACAATACCAACAAACCGGATAGTGCACTCAAAAGCCCTTTGCCCATCCAAGTTTCCGCATAAAAACTTGAGAGTACCCGATTGGTTCTCAATAAGCCATAGATCAGTACAAAAGAACCGACACAAAGACCATTAATTAAAAATTTGTACTTCATTTGTGTCATTTTACGCTTTGTCACTTCGTGCTGAAGCTGGTAGGCCTCGTCTTCAAAACCTTGCAATAACTTAGGCAAGTCCCCTCTATGGTCGATTAGCCGTTCAAGACAGCGAATGAAATTCTCAAGTGGTGTCTCCTCAAGTTTTTGAGACAGTTGTGCAAATGCAGCCTCTTTAGAAACCCCGCCGGTTGACGCCTTCAAGAACTTTGTAAAAGGCTCTGTCACTCTTAGCGGCAGACCACTATGGGCCAGCTGACCAAAGCAAAAATATATGTCAGGCTGAATTTCTGCCCATCTGAGCAACACCCCAAAAAAACTCGGCAGGGCGCAGGTCAATTGGTAAAAGCGATAAGCTTTCCAGAGTATTAACGCTTGAAGTGGTGCTAAAAACCCCAGTACGAAACCACTTACCACCAACCCTTCAATTTTGAATAACTCCCAAGTAAAGTGCCCAAATCCTATACCTGTAACCGCGCATAGAACTAGTAGGTGACCTGCCTTTAAATTAGGACACACTTGCCAAAGACCCGTGCTGGCACAATACTTCTTTTCAAAGCGTTGTCGAAAGCTTAGTTTAAAACCCATACGTTCATGGTGGTTGGTATTTTGAATTGTCGCATTTCTGTTTTCAAAACGCTCAAAGCCAATCCAATTAAGGGTTTTACGGCTTTCTTTAAACTGATTTACAGCTACTGCTAACCCTATAATTGCCGACAGAATCAGCAACACGGCTGCTGCCACTGTTGTATAGAGCCTCATCTGCTCCGTCATATGTCGAAAGTGCTCCTCTCTCATAGATTGGCTTTAATGCTATTTTTCCAAGCGAATCTTTTTCAAACTGGTGAATCTGCCTTAGTTGAAAATCCTTTAGATAAATTACATAGTCCACACTTCTGCTAATCATGTCCTGCGCAACAGCTTCTCCAATACCCAATTTTGCTATTTCACTAAGTACCAATAGCCTGTGTACCAACTCCTCTGCACCAGAGCTATGAATAGTACCCATAACCCGATGGTCTGTGTAGCCCGCTTTTACGAAGTCCCAAGCCTCAGGCCCGGTTATTTCACCAATACAGTAACCATCTAAAGACATGGTCAGTCCGTCTTTGACCAAATCATTGAGCGTAACTGTTTTGCCATAGGCACCGCGCTGAATTACCTTTTGTACAATGGCTGTCGGGCTGTCCGGGTAAAGTTCTGTATCTGCTTCACAAATCAAAAGCCTTTGCTGTTCGCCTACAGCATTAATCATTGCTCTAAGCAGCGTTGTCTTGCCCGCTGCCCCTTTGCCACAGACTATAAAACGGCTGCTGCCTGTTGCTATCTTTTCAACCCACTCCATTGACACGTCATCGAGCATATCTAGTTCTTTTAAATCCTCTAAGTCATAGGCGGTTGAGCGGTGCTTTCTAATGGCTAAGAAAGCGCCCTTTGCAGAGCGAGGCGGAATGACGGCATTGATTCTAAGCTTCAGTTGTTCATCCGCTACTCTGGCATGGTTGTCATTTTCATTGAGCATGCCGCCATTTCTAATAACAATGAGCTTGCAGTAATTCTCAAACCGCTTTTCATCGGCAAAGCGAACGGGAATCCTTTGAGTTTCTCCTTTTATTTTTACAAAGAAGTGATCATAACTCGTCCCGATTAAATCCGTCACCTGTGGGTTTTCTAAATAACTTTGAAGAATCCCGTAACCAAACATGTGATTCATTAAGGCCCTTAGCCGCTCTCGGCGTCCACCACTCATACCCTGACGGTCTAGTACTTTGGAGAGTTCTAGCTCTAGTACCGACTGTTCAACTTGCCCCGTCTCTACCTTCGCTAACAGCTCTGCATGTTGCCCAATCAACTCCCCAACTACCTCGTCTATCCACTGGTCGCCTGCTGCTTCTGTCCCTTTTGAATCTGACTCAAAGAGTCGTTCGTTTAAGCTGGCTACTAAGCTCATTGGTTTTCACCTGCCTTTTGAAGTGCCTTCACCACTGGTTGGTATACTTTTTTCAAGTATTCACAGTTTTCTTTTAAATAACTGTTACCTGTGGCGCTACAACTGTTTCTAGCTTCAAGTACTGGCAATTTACCAATACAGTTTCTCCCTGCTAAACTTTCAAAGAAACCGAATTCAAGATGCTTTACTTTTTTGTCTTCAAATAACACCCAAAACTGTCGTTCTGGTGCTAGGTCCTGCTTTTCTTTAAGAAGCTGTACCATTTGTCTATACGCTCTTATACTGGCTATGTTTGGCTCCATACCAGCAACAATTTCGTCTGCCAATTTCATAGCCATGAGTGTGAAGCCATCATATAGAAAACTGTTGGTTTTTAAAATGATCACGTCATAGTAACCCGCAGCCCGCTCAACAATCGGCTTAAGGTCTTCTGCGCGGTAGTACTCATAGTCGCCCTGCTGATAAACGCCCGTCAGCACCTCAAAGCGACTAAATCCTTTGACCATTTGGGTACATTTAGAAAAAATTTCGCCATGAAGCGCGCCTTTTTTCGCACAATCTAGCAGTACATTCAAACCAGTTGCACTTGTTTTGCTAAAGAAATCGTAATGACCTTCCACCAGAGGCTTAACCCCTGTGAAAACATCTGCAGTTGGTTGCAATCTGTCTAAGTCCATTAATAACACACGACAGCCTTCTTGTGTAGAAAACACCGCTCCAAGTTCATAGGCAAGCGCTGCTTCACCAAAAACACAGAGTTTAAGTCTGGGCTGCACCGTATCCCGTAATCTTTTCTTCACTTTGGTTTGCTTTGACCATAACGCTTTAGCACCAGAAAGTATGCGCTCACGGCCCTCATTATTTCTGGGTTTGAACAAACATTGATAGAGTTGTTCCATTTTATATTCCGACTCAAAAAGCAACTCACTACTGATTGTCTGCAGTGTCTCTATATACCGATAGAAGTCCTCTTGATTTTTTTTAAATTGCCATTCTTCTGTAACGATTATTATTGAGTTAGTTCTAAACGTTTCCCGCACTGAACTCTTTACAAGTTC
>JBGSUZ010000279.1:0-7203 GCA_041753235.1 Acidaminobacteraceae bacterium | reverse complement strand
AAAAGGAAAGCCCCAGAGTCCTGAAAGCAGGCCTTCGCCGCTACGCTTTACTAAGAGTACTTGATTTTTATAAGTAACATATGCAACAGCCGTTTGGTGTTGCGTCTTTTTCAGTTTTTGAACCTTTACAGGCAGCTCAGCGGTGAGTTGCTGTTTTTGTGCCTTGCAGTGAGACGCCACAGGGCAGCAGTCACAGCTTGGGTTTTTAGGCGTACAAATAGTGGCACCAAGTTCCATTAAAGCTTGATTGAAGTGCCGTCTGTCTTCTGGAAGCAGCTGCATGACTTCGTTTTCAATGAGCGGTCGCGTTTTAGGACTGGCGATGTCTTCGAAAGAGGCAATCAGCCGAGAAATAACTCTGAGCACATTGCCATCCACTGCTGGAACGGGCATATTGTAAGCAATACTGAGAACCGCACCGGCGGTGTAAGGGCCAATACCGGGCAGTTTTAACATGGCTTTTAATTCTTTTGGAAATTTGCCCTCATGAAGGACAACGAGTTCTTTGGCACATTTCATTAGGTTTCTAGCTCTAGAATAGTAACCGAGTCCTTCCCATAATTTGAATACCTCATCTTCAGTGGCCTTTGCTAGGTCAAATACACTAGGGAAGGCGGTAGTAAAACGATTGAAGTATTCTATGACGGTGCTGACTTGTGTTTGTTGAAGCATGACCTCGGAAAGCCAGATTCGGTAGGGGTCATGATTTTCACGCCAAGGCAGCTCTCGACAGTTTTGGGCATACCAATTGAGCAATTCTGTTTGAAAACGTTCTATTTCCATGCATATACCTGTTCGCCTGCCTTGAAGGTGGCAACTAACTGAATCTCAGACAATTTGTCTGATGAAACAGTCAAAGGATTTTGGTCTAACACCACAAGGTCTGCTATCATACCAATCCCTAGGGCTCCTTTTATATGGTCTTCACCAGAAGCGTAAGCGCCGCCTAGGGTGTAGGCTCTCAGTGCTTCTTGTATGGTTACAGCCTCACTAGGCAACCAGCCTCCCTTAGGGAAGTGATTCAAGTCCTGACGGGTAACGGCACATTGAATTCCCCTAAATACACTGTAACCCTCGACAGGGCAGTCTGTGCCATAGGCGGTCGCTACGCCGAGTCGCTCCATTGTTTTAAAGGCATAGGTGGTTTTAGCCCGTTCATTGCCAATTCTAGCCTCTACAATGTGCAGGTCGTAGTCTAAGAAGATTGGCTGAACCATGGCAATCACCTCAAGGTCTTGCATGCGGTGAAGCTGATCAGGGCTGGTAATTTGACAGTGGACAATGGCGTTGCGGAGTTTTCTTGGACAAGGGCCTTCAAGGGGCTCTATATGGTCTAATTTATTCAAACCATTCTCTATTGCGTTAAGCGCCTGTTCAATCATACCGTCACCAATGCCATGTATTGCAACGGGTATGTGATGGTCAAAAGCGGTTTCGACCAGTGCGTTGAGTTCACTTTGAGAATACATAGGAATGCCCGTGAGTTCGGGTGCATCGGCATAAGGGGCTCTTAGGTAAGCTGTGCGTGCGCCTAGGGAGCCATCGCCAAGAATTTTAAGCGGGCCATAGGAGAAGCTACCAAAAGTTTTTTGGTAGCTGTAGCCTTTAGTAAGCTGCTCTTTAAAATGGGGCAGTGTTCTCATAAGGCTTTGTTCATGAACAGACAATTTAAGTCGACCGCTTGTGCCCATAGCTTCAAATGTCTTTAGAATCAGGGGCGTGTCTGCTAGCGGGAAAACACAGAGGTCGTCGGACTGGACACTGGTTATGCCACCAGAAAACAATTCTGCCTGTGCTTTTTCTATATAGCTGCTTAAAACCGCCTGACTTGGCGTAGGAATTTGATTTAAAAGCAAGTCCATGGCGTTTTCTCTGAGAATACCTGTTGGCTGCTGGTCAAAGCCTAAGTCAATCTGACCACCGTCCACCTGTTGGCGTGGATTGTCCCAAATACCAACTAGTTTTAATGCGGTGGTATTTGCAACGCCAATATGCCCACAAGCCCGCCTAAAGAATATAGGGTGCTCAGTACTGATTTGGTCTAGGGTTTCACGACTAGGCAGGACTTGGAGTTCAAAATGGTCTTGATTCCAGCCGCGACCAAGAAGCCACTCGTCCTTAGGGAGCGCATTTTCTTCTAGGAAGCTCTGTGCTAAAGCAATCAGCGACTCAAGAGAATCCGCGGGTACTAGGTCGACTTGAAATAAAGACTGCCCGTAGCCAAGCAGGTGCATATGACTGTCGTTAAAGCCTGGTAGGAGGGTGTGTCCCTCTAGGTCAATACGCTTAGCGTCGGCCCCTATAAGGGCTTCACAGTGGGTGAGAAGCCCTTTCGCAACAATGAGGCCCTGGTCAATAACCAAAGCCTCATAGGTATTAAAATCAAGAGAGTCCAAAATGATACCGTTAAAAAATAATGTTTTAATGAAAGCTCCTTTTGTCGGGACTGGACTGCTATATGCGAACGTCCATGATGTAGCCCGGATTTGTCATTTGACTGATGTTATTTAAAGCATATTGGGCATTGTAATTGTATATATAAGGATTGACGGGTGCACTATTATTGGTAAAGTCAGGGGACACGTTATAAAGTGGCATTTTAAGCACTTGCTCGGTTTTACGGGTCAAGTCTGAGGCAAAGCTGTCGAACTTGCTCAAGGATTCTTTAACTTGGTCGACCTTGCCTTCTAATCCTTTAGTTAATTTGGTTTCGTCGATGTTGATCTTTCCTTCATTAGTGATACTTAATCCTTCAATTTTTAATTTGTCAAAAGATTTACGAACGCTATTGCTCATTTGCTTCACAATGGCCTTAGTCATTGGGTTGGTGTTGTCAGCGTTGTCATCTACAAATTTATTGAAGGCGCTAGCAAAATCTTTGAGTGTATTAACCAGACCACTGTTGGAGGTTTTTACTTCAAAGGTTTCAGTTTCTGTGCTGACTTTTTTTGCATCAATGATGAGGTTGCCCTTGTCGACACTAAGTTGATTGGTTTCCGATTCACCTTGTACACCATTAAGTTCATAAGTCATATTTTGAGCATCTTCTTGGTTGTCTTTTAAATTTAGCGCATCTGCAAAGGTTCCTGAAACTTCAAAAGCATTGCCTTTTCCGGTTTCAGTGGCAGTAAGACTAAGTTTTGAATAGCCGTTTTCATCGGTTTTTACCTCGGCTTTGACACCCGTTTGTTCCTTGTTGATGGTGTCGGCGATTCTAAGGTAACCATCGCCCACTGTTTCTCCGGCCTTCAGTGAAAGGTTGAAGGTTTGAGATTTGCCGTTTTGTGTAATTTTAAGGTCGCCGTCTAAGTTAGCACTCAGAACCTCGTTTTGAGGTCTTGCCGCAGAAGTGTTTTTTTGCGAGGTGGCAAGTTGAGTGGCTTTAAACGTCTGTTTGCCGATTTTAGCGCCATCCTTGGCGGTAATGTTAAAGGCGGTGGAATTTTGAACAGCGGTACGGGCATTGTAGATAGGGCTTTTGGTATTAGACATCATTTGTGCAAATGCATTAATGTTTTTAACGTCCTCTTTAAAAGTAGACGCAAAACTGCTGACCTGTTGAAAAGCCTTACTGTTAATTTGATCAGCTATAGAATTTTTATAGGGATAACCTGTAGGTTTTGAACTATAGGCTGTACTGCCGCTTTTTTTCTGGAGGGTCAACAGATCATAGTTGCTGGTAAAGCGTCCTAAATTGTTATATATGCTTGGATTTACTAACATAAACGGCTCACCTCCATGTGCACATTATATATAGATTATATACCCATTTTGGATATTTTTATTCACAATTAGAGGTGTGTGATAGGGAATTTTGGGTAAGGTCTTTTGGGTTTATTGTATTTTTCTTAAGAAAGCATTAAAACATCGCACGCTACCTTGTAATGAAAGATAGCGTGTGATATCTTATAATCAATCAAAAGAAGCAAAAGGAGTTGGACAATGAATATTCAATTTAAGAAGGGTGTTTTAGAGCTCTGTGTTTTGTCCATACTCAGTCGTAAAGACTGTTATGGCTACGAGTTAGTCAATGAAATATCGCATAACATTACCATTTCAGAGGGTACAATTTATCCTTTGTTAAGAAGGCTTATGAATGAAGGCATGTTTACGACTTACCTGAAAGAATCCTCTGAGGGCCCACCGAGAAAGTATTATACGCTGACTGAAGAAGGACGCAGAGTGCAGCGAGAACTGGTTGATGAGTGGCACCGCTTTAACGAAGGGGTTAATTTTATTATTGGAGGAGATGAGATTGATGGATAAAAGCACATTTTTGAAGCGTTTAGATGAAAGACTGCGCTTTTTAGCGGAATCTGAGCGTAAAGATATTCTTTATGACTATGAAGAACATATCACGGCAGCGGTTGAAAATGGAGAAGATGAGGCGGCGGTCATCGAAAAGCTGGGCAGTCCTGAACTCATAGCCAGACAATTTAATGCTACGCGGGTCATTCGTCAGGCAGAGGACAATAAAACAACAGGCAATATGTTTAGAGCAGTATTGGCAACTATGGGTGTGGGCTTTTTTAACCTCGTGTTCGTAGTAGGTATTTTCTTTGGCCTCGTAGGCTGTTTGATTGGCGTATACGCGGTTGCGTTTGCACTTGGTTTCAGTGGACTCATAATGGCAGGCATAGGCGCTTTTGGTCTGCTAGGTGGCAACATGGACTTATTTATTCATACAAGTGTCGATTTTAGTTATAATCCTGAGGTGTTTTCGGTGGGACTATTGGGCCTAGGCGTCTGTATTGGTTCTATTGGGGGCTTAATAGGGGTTTTATCGGCTTGGCTGACCAAGTGGTTCTATAAAGGCACGATTGCCTACTTGAAACTTAACGTGAAGGTTATTAAAGGCGAACCTATTGGCATTAAACACTAAAAGGAGGGAATAACATGACATTGAAAAAACTGGCTCAGTGGCTGGCGGTAGCTGCACTGATAGGAGGTCTAGTGGCATTTATATCCTTCAAGGAAGCGGCCATTAAAATAGACGGCAGAACCATCAGCCTAGAAGAACTGATTTACGAATCCATAGACTATAACCGTTAACTGTAGTCTTTGCCAATAAAAATAAATAGCAGCAGGGTATTCAAGCTTCAAAGTCTCTAATCATTAGAAACTTTGAGGCTTTTTTGTTATAAAAATATCGAACGAGGGTAATAAATGATAAGAGAATAAAAATGAAATAGTTTTAAATTAGTTTTTATATGGACATTTGGAGGTGTGGCACGTGGCAATTCAATACCAGATAGACGGGGTTAAGTTTTACGAAGCAGTCGTAGCTGGCTCGGTTGAATTGATAGCGAATAAAAAGCAGCTGAACCAAATCAATGTATTTCCAGTAGCAGATGGGGACACCGGTTCTAATATGAGTGCTACGGTAGAATCTGTTATAAATCATATGGAGAAAAACACACGGTTGTCGGTCGTTGTCAGCTCTGCGGCAGAGGGAGCGTTAATTGGTGCAAGGGGCAACAGCGGTATTATTTTAGCTCAATTTTTATACGGGGTAGACTTAGAAACCAAGAACTGCGACACATTAGAGCTGGAGAGCTTTGTACAGGCGATGAAGCGGTCTTTTAACCGACTTTATGAGGTAATGACCAATCCCGTAGAAGGCACCATCCTTTCCGTAATAAGGTGCTGGATTACTGAGATGGAAGCCCACAGCCACCATACGAACATCACTGCCTATATCACTAATATTATGGCGTCTAGTAAAACGGCATTGGAAAAAACCAAGGGACAACTTCAGGTGCTTCAAGACAACAACGTAGTCGATAGTGGCGCCAAGGGTTTTTACAGTTTTTTAGAAGGCGTTCAAAAGTATATTATGACAGGGAAAGTGCCAGAAATTCGCTCAGAAAAAGTATCTTTTTTAAAAATGGATACGGTAGAAAGGCATGACGCTTATAGTGCTTACAGGTATTGCTGCGAAGCGATGATTAGTGATTTAACACTAGAGGCGACGAAACTCAAGCGCCTCATGTCCGGTTATGGGGACAGCTTAATCATTGCAGGCGGGCAGGAACGCCTAAGACTGCATATGCATACCAATAGTCCTGAGGCTATGTTTTCTCAACTAGGAAACTATGGACGACTGAGTCAAATCAAGGCAGACGACATGCACCTTCAAATGGAGGCAGTCCAGTCACCAAAGCGAAAAATGGCAATTGTGACAGACTCGATTGCCGATTTACCCGAAGGTTTTGAACTCGCGGAACAGGTGTTTGTCATTCCTCTACAGCTTGAAATAGAAGGCGTTACCCATTTAGACCGGATTAGTATGACGACCAAGCGGTTTTATGAAATGAACCAGCACATAAAAGAACAACCTCTCAGTTCTATGCCTTCAGTCAAGCGCATTGAAAGTTTGTTTCAATTTTTAGCAGAGCATTATGAGTCTATTTTAGTCCTAAGTGTTTCTGACAAATTGAGTGGAACCTATCAGTTAATGGCCTCGGTTGCCGCTGGGCAGCGTCAGCGCGGGGGGCGAATTGAAGTGCTGAACACGCTTAAAAACTCAGGTGCTCAGGGCTTATTGGTACTAGAGGCAGTGGCGCTGGCAAATCAAGGCTTAGCGGTGGAAACCGTCGCTGAAAGACTCACTCAATTAAGGAAACGCACAAAAATATTGGTGGCAGTGGATACGGTCAAGTATTTAGCCCGCAGTGGTCGGGTTAGCCATCAGGTTGGGCAAGTTGCCAAGTGGCTTAATTTAAAACCCATCATGACCTTAGACGAACAAGGCAATGGCAAGGCTTACGGTGCAGCTGTGAGCCACGACGCCGTACTTCGAAAAATTGAAAAAGCAGTTCTAGCGGATCATAAAAACCAAGGTGTTGTAACCTATAACGTTGTCCACGCCAATCGGCCTGAAATGGCAGCAAAGTGGGCCAAAAGGTTAGAAAGTCTCCTAGGTCAGCCCGTGGCTTATATTTCAGAAATATCGCCAGTCGTTGGCGCTACAGCAGGAGAAGGGGCCATTGCAATCAGTTATATACTTAAGGAGAGGTGAGGGTTATGAATGCAGGTGTGTTATTTGCAATGGGTATTATTTTACTCTACTTTTTAGTCTTCTTTGTTATGGGAACGCTTATGAAAAATAATAGCGTCGTCGACTTTGGCTGGGGCGTTGGATTTGTTGTTGGTGCAGTGGCTACGGCAGTCTACAGTGGCGTTGTTGATGGGGTGACTTGG
>JBGSUZ010000278.1:0-1648 GCA_041753235.1 Acidaminobacteraceae bacterium | reverse complement strand
CTTCTTGGTAAAACTACAGGGCAAGTTGTAGAAGTTTCAACACCAAACGGTACGTCGACACTTACTATTAAACGAATTGTTAACAACTAAAATTAAGTACCAAAACAAAGGGTTGTGTCTACATAGACACAACCCTTTGTTTTATTTAAGTTTTGGTTCTGAAATCAAGTCTCCAGAAACATATCTATGCGTAATGTGTCGGTCATCACCAACGTAAATAAACCGTTGAAGTCTTTCTTCTAGCGAACGTCCTGGGGTAATGCATAAGGCGGAATCATCAATAACTAAAGCATCAAACTCATACCCTGTTTCAAAACTGCCAACTTTTCCAAAGAAAGCACCACCACCCTTAGTTCCTAAATAAAAGGCTTCTGGCGTTGACAGTGGTGCTAAAGCGCCTTCAGTTTCAAGCCACTTCATTTTAGAGCCTTGCATAGCTGAAGCCATTACCGATGAAATTGAAACTTTATTACCTGCCCCTACATCGGTTCCCAAACCCACGTGAATACCAGCTTCCATAAATGCTCTTACTGGCATTATGCCGCTTGAAAGATTATAATTAGCATTTGGACAATGGGCAGCAAAAACGCCATTTTCTTTGAAAATCTCGAGTTCATCTGGCGTATTATGAACACAGTGGGCCATAACCGTTCTTGAAGTCATGAGATTATGATTTCTGTATACATCTGCATAGCTGCTACTCTCAGGATGGAGTTCTTTGACCCAACTACATTCCCCTCGATTTTCACTAATATGCGACTGGATAGGTACTTGATACTTTTCAGCTAACTTGCCTAACCCATGCATGAGTTCACTCGTACATGTCGGTACAAATCTCGGCGTTAGTATTGGCTTTACACGTTCGTACTTATTGCCATAGGATTCTAATAAAGCCTCAGTTTCGCGCAGCGAATCCTCCGTTGTCTCTATGAGTATGTCTGGAGAATTTCTATCCATATTAACCTTGCCTATATAAGCACCAAGCCCAGACTCATTAAAAATATCCATCAAGAGTTTAGTTGCTTCTATGTGCAAAGTGCTCAACAATACCACTCTCGTAGTACCATTTTTCCAAAGTTCTCTAGCCACTTGTCTATACACACCTTCTGCATAAGCTAGGTCCTTATATTTTGCTTCTTCTGGAAACGTGTAGTCCGTTAACCACGGTAGAAGCTCCTTGTCTAATCCTAAACCTATATTGGCGTACTGTGGCGCGTGAAAATGTAAATCAATGAGTCCTGGTATTATTAGATTTTCCCCAAAATCCTCAACTGGCTCACCTTCATAAATTTGTGGCAAAGTACTTCCCACGTACTCAACCTTTCCATCTTTCACAACGACATATCCTCGAGGATAGGTTGTAAAAGCCTCTGGATTCTCAGTAAAAATGATATTGCCTTTCAATATTTTCAATTGATGCACCCTCCTTAAATAAGTATTCTTCGTCCAGACTTATTTTATCAAATGCTGCTTGAAAGCACAAAAAAAATTGAAATAGCCTTAAAAATAAATTGTATAATACTCACAAATTCAAGTCATTTGATTCTTTTTTTCACTAAGTAATACGACAGCAATTGCAATTACCACACCGCCGAGAATATTCTTAAAAATGATAGCTTGACCCAGAACTATAACTTCAAGTATATAA
>JBGSUZ010000277.1:0-17417 GCA_041753235.1 Acidaminobacteraceae bacterium | reverse complement strand
AAAATGATGGCATTTAGACTCATCTTAACGTCTCCTTGTCATTTGAAGGCCTCGCCCGTTTCGAACGCGACTTCAGTTTATTTTCCATCACCGATTATAACACAAAACCCCTCCCTTGTGTAACCGAAACAAAATACAATATCGTAAACTTTTTAATTAATGTTCGGTTTTTTGAACACTTTGAACTTGTCAGTCAAGAAAACATAACAATTCGGTTACAAGAAAAAAGGACTCTTCTCTTAAATCGAAAAAAGTCCCTTTGATTGCATTTAAACACTAGTATTCGATTACTCCAACCCAACAACTTCCGCTTCGTCAGCATACTCGGCGCTGTGTTTCGCCTTTTCATACTCTGTGAAAATCACTTGCTGGATCATAGTTCTTGTTTCCTGGTTAATTGGATGTGCGATATCCCTATAATCCCCTTCACCAACTTTTCTGCTTGGCATAGCAACAAACAAACCATTTTGTCCCTCGATGATTTTAATGTCGTGAACGACAAAAGCGTCATCAAATGTAACGGATACTACTGCTTTCATTTTGCCTTCGTCTCTAAGTTTTCTGATTCTAACATCGGTGATTTTCATTGTTTTCCCTGCCTTTCGTCTCAACTTGAATTGCGGAGCATCGTTTTATTAAATATTCGTCACATTTAACAAAACTCCTTCTTGTGCTCGGGCCGGAAATGAAAATTCCACCGACGCCCGATTCCTCTTCTTCTCAGACGCACGCTAAAAAGAAGCCGAATAACTCACGTAAAGACTAGATACCCACAAAAAACGTGGAATATCCATTTAATTGCTAGGAAATTAAATTTTTTTAATTTATTTTAATTCAGGAAACATGCCCATGTTAGGATAAACGATAATATTGTCTTTTTCTGCCTTCTCGAGCGTAAGCAACGAGGTATAGCCGTAAATCATTTTTTCAAGTGGTTCAATGGTTTCCATCAGCACGCCTATGCCCTCCACTGTACTACCAAGCTCGTTAACCAGTTCCACCATTCCTTTGACCGTTCCGCCCGCTCTCATGAAGTCGTCAATGACAAGAACCTTAGAACCGTTTGGAATGGCATTTTTAGAAACGTACATCGTCTGCACCTTGCCTGTAGAACCTGAAACGTAATTAATGCTGATGGTAGAACCCTCTGTCACTCTATTTTCATTGCGCGCTACCACTAGGGGTACGTTTAATCCATTAGCAGTCATCATCGCCAAAGGAATGCCCTTAGTTTCCACTGTCAAAACATAGTCAATACCACTATATGAGAACATTTCCGAAAACATTTCGCCTATATCCTTAATAAACGCCGGATCGTATAAAACGTCTGCTATATATAAAAAACCACCTGGAATAATGCGTTTATTTTCTTTGATCTTGTCGCAAATCTGATTGAGAATGCTCAGTTTTTTCTCACTACTCATATATGGAATGTACTTAACACCGCCCGCGGCACCGGCAATGGTTTCTACTTTTCCAAGTTGAAGCTCCTCCATCATTTTCTTGACCACAATCAAATCCTCACTGATGGTTGACTTAGCCGAGTTAAACAACTCCGTGAAATAACTCAAGGTCAATATTCGATTTGGCCTATCACATAGTATTTTTACAATTGCCCCAATGCGTTCATTTCTTTTCATTAAATTTTCCCCTCAATGCCTTATAGGCTAATTTATAATCAAAGTGCATCTGCACCCTGCCCCTTGTTCCGAATGATAATTTCTTCTCGTATCATTTTATTCGGTTATGTGGCGGAAATCAACTGGATTTTCAAGCAATTCAACAGGACGTCACATTGCTCGTTTTGTTTTTAGTTCATATTAAGGTAGAAATGTGATATAATTTTCTTTGCAATTTTAAAAGCAAATGGGGAGAAGTTTATGATTAATCTTGATGATACGCATCAAAAAGTCCACTTCGTTGGCATTGGCGGCGTTGGCGTAAGTGCCATCGCAGAAATACTTCATAATCGCGGCTTTAAAGTCAGCGGATCAGACGCCAAATCTAGTCACATAACCGAGAATTTAGAGCAGAAGGGCATGACGATTTCTTATGAGCACAACGAAGATCTCGTTGAGGGTGCCCACTTCGTCGTTTATACAACAGCAGTCAATTTTAGCCACCCGGAACTTGCCAGAGCTGAGGTCCTTGGCATTCCATGTATTTCTCGTCCAGACATGCTCGGCATGCTTATGGATGAATACCCATCAAGCATTGCTGTTTCTGGTGCTCATGGCAAGACGACTACTTCGTCGATGATTTCTATGGCACTTGAGCGCACACACATGGATCCTACGATCCTGATTGGTGGTGAAGTTAAGGACCTTGGTAGCAACGCCCGCGTTGGTAACAGCGAAATTTTAGTTGCCGAAGCCTGCGAGTACAAGGAAAGTTTCTTAAGCTTTCACCCGCATATTGCGGTGCTCTTGAATATTGATGCAGACCATCTGGACTACTACAGAGACTTGGATCATATCGTAGAAGCCTTTGAACGTTACGTGGCAGGTTTGCCTGAAGACGGCACTTTGATTTTTAATGGTGACGACCCACTGTGTGTCAAAGTTTCTAAAAAAGCAACTTGTAACAACTTGCTCTCTTTCGGATTAAGTGAGTCTTACGACTATCATCCGATTGAAGTCAGCAAAACCAAGCTTGGTTATCCTGCTTTCACTTTAGTATCTCCCGAGGGGCAAGTTCACATTGACCTCTCTGTTCCTGGCGACCATAATGTTTATAATGTCATGGCTGCTTATGCGGCAACAACACTAGCAGGTGCTTGCGCTGAAGGCGCCGCAGAACACTTAGGTCTTTTCGCAGGTGCCGCACGTCGTTTTGACGAGCAGGGCCTCTACAACGGTGCCCGTATTATTGATGACTACGCTCACCACCCTTCCGAGGTTAAAGCAACTTTAAAAGCTGCTAGTGAACTGCCACACGAACGAATTATCTGTGTCTTCCAACCTCATACCTACACGCGTACAATTGAACTTATGGAAGAATTCAGCCTAGCATTTTCTCAATGCGACGAACTGATTATAACCGATATTTATGCTTCTCGAGAGAAAGACATGGGCTTAGTTCATGCCAAAGATCTTGTTAAGCGCATCGAAGCTACTGGTCAAAACGTTAAGTACATTGGGCCTTTTGACGATATTGTTGCGCATTTGAAAAGCTTAGTTTCAGAAGGCGACCTGGTCTTTACCATGGGCGCTGGCAATGTTTGTGAATTAGGAAAAACACTTGTAAAGCTTTAAACAGCTTATGTTCAGTTAACCGATATAAAAAAAGTAAAATAATTTCAAAAAATATGTTTTAAAAAAGGGGTTGTGGCTATATATATTGATAGCCCAACCCCTTTTTTACACTCCCTATACATATGTTTTTTGAGCAGGAGCCAGCGATGCTGTATTCTCTGCTCTATTTTTTTTGCGCCGTTGGTGAAGCTGGCTCATCTACAGTTTCAAATCTAGGCATTAAGGCCTTAATAGCCGCCTCATCTGGCAATAGATAGGAATAGCCCTTCTTCATGCCCAAGTCTCCCGGCAGTGTATGCTTTTCTATCTTAGACAAATCCGTTCCTAACATTTTCGAGCCCAAGTACAGCATCTCTTGAACCGCTAAATTGGTTTCGACGTTCTCATATGCCGCTTTTATGACCATTGGCAGTTTAAGGCCAAAAGCCTTTTTGGCAGCTGCCATCATAAAGTCCTGTTGGCGCTTGGTTCTGTCAATATCGCCTGTACCTTCGCTGCCATTGTTTTTACGCCATCTGAGAAATTGAATGGCCTTATCACCATCGAGCACCTGTACGCCCTTTTTTAAATGAATGTGCAGTGGTGGCTTTGCATAAGGGTCATCATAGTTCATGTTAAAAGGTACATCGTACTCCACCCCACCCACTAGGTCTACAATCTCCATAACGGCGTCATAGTTTACTTCGACATAATATGGAATGTCCAGTTGAGTTATATTAGAGACAGCACTGCGTACGCCTTTTGCACCACCCTTTTCACTGCCATGCCCGTATACCGCATTAAGCTTTCTTTGGTCGTAGGCATTATAACCCTCGACGTGGTAATACGTATCTCTAGGAACTGACAAGAGTCGGATGCTCTTATCCGATAGTCCCAAACTCAAAACCATCATTGTGTCACTTCGACCACCATCTGTGCCTATCAAAAGTACATTAAGACGTTTTTTGTCTTTTAAATATTGATCTAGATCCTTGCTTTTCACATTCTCACCGTCATTGCTTGAGGCCTGATCTACTGCTTCACCTATTTCTTTGTTAAAAACAAACTTATCTGCTCCTATAAAGATAGCACTGAACAACAAGGTGAAGCCAATAAAGGATGCTAAAAATGCCTTAATAAACCCCTTCACAGTACCGCCTCCTACTTAAGATAAAAATAAAGCCGATTCATTCCGACGCTGATAGCACGAAACTGCACGGCTCATTTGTTTGGTTAATAGTGGTTTAATTATTACTACCACCTTGGTTACCTGCTTTAGTATCACTTGAGTTACCGCCTTCACCTGGGAGCATATCTGTTCCAGGACGGCGTTCATAGATTTCCTTCATAAGTGCCAAAGTTGCATCTGTATCATGGAAGTAGTATGAAGCTTTGTACTTCATGCCAGCCTCACCAGGAATAGTATATGTCTTCATATTTGCGAAATCAAAACCGATGCCCTGAGTTCCTAAATAAAGCATATCCCCTATGTTCATATCTGTTTTTAAGTAGCTGAACACGTCCTTGATAACAAAAGGTAATTTGAAGCCCATCGCCTTTTTAGCGGCCGTAATAACAAATTCCTGTTGACGTTTAACACGGTCCAAATCTCCATTACTGTGAGAACCATCGTTGTTTTTACGCCATCTCAGATATTCAAGGGAACCTTGTCCATCAACCGTCTGGAGACCCGGCTTAAAATGGATGTGCAGTGGTGGTTTACAGTACCGATCATCGTAGTCCATTTTGAATGGAATATCTACTTCAACACCACCCACCGTGTCAACGACCTTTGAAACTGCTTCATAATCCAATTCTACATAATACGTAATGGGTACACCTAAAATTTTGGAAACTTCTTTTTTTAATCCTACTGGTCCGCCATCTTCACCTTTAAAGCCGTATACCGCATTGAGCTTGCGCTGATCTGCTGCATTTCTGCCTTCAACATGATTATAGGTATCTCTTGGAACCGATACAATATCTGCTAATTTATTTTTAGGATCGTAGCTCACCACCATCATGGTATCGCTTCGACCACCATCTGTCCCCAAAACTAAAATATTGATACGATCGCCATTATTGAATTTGGTAGCCAGTTCGTTGCTCGGATCGCCAGATTCGTCTCCCGAGTTATTGCCCTCTTCCGCTCCGCTCACTTTTCCATCTTGACTGAAAAAATTGAATTTACTCATTGCAAAAGCGCCTCCGCCAATCAGTAGAGCAAAGCAAACAAAAGAAATGAAAAACACTTTAAGATAGTATTTCATGCCTATCCCCTTCCCATTAATATAAACCAATAATAATATTATCACAAAACAGCTATCTGACAATTACAAATTCATTACATTCGAATTTTTTATTTTCTTATATATAAGTACCTCCATATTCTGGCGCTCTTAATTTTAACCGTCAACCCCCCTATATATCCCATCATCAACATGTGCATTTGTTACGAACTTGTGGTATAATGGCTCATAAATTAAAATGTTAATTATTCTTAACAATATTACAAAGGGCTGATATGCCCGAAAATCAATGAGGTTTTTATGTCTAGATTAGAAGCATTAAAAGAAGTAAAACGCATTGTTGTTAAAGTGGGGACTTCTTCTCTAACGTACCCAAACGGCACCATGCATTTTAGTCAAATGGAAAAACTGGTTCGTCAATTAGCTGAACTTACCCATCAGGGCTATGAAGTGGTGTTGGTTACATCTGGCGCTATTGGCGCAGGCATCGGCTTGATGAACTTAAACGAAAAACCGAAAACAGTTGCCGACAAACAGGCTATTGCCGCCATCGGTCAGCTACACTTGATGCATCTTTACCAAAAGTTCTTTTCAGAATATGGCAAGCACATTGGACAAATTCTCCTTTCCAAGGACGATATTCTCAATAAAAAACGCAGTCAAAACGCTCGCAATACGATCGACAGCCTCATCGCCTATAGTACCATTCCCATCATTAATGAAAATGATGCCGTTGTCGTTGACGAAATCAAAGTTGGTGACAATGACACCCTGTCAGCCTATGTTAGCCAGTTGATTCATGCTGATTTATTGATTCTACTATCCGACATAGATGGCTTATATACCGACAACCCCCGTACAAATACCACTGCTATAAAGCTGGATGAAGTCGATGTAATTTCTTCAGAAATACTGGCCCTTGCTAAAGGTAGCGGTTCTTCATTAGGGACTGGGGGCATGAGTACAAAACTGAGCGCTGCTCAAATTGCCACAAAAGCCGGCACCGACATGATTATTGCCAACAGCTTTGAACCTCAAGTCCTGACGCGCATCATGGCTGGCGAAACACTAGGCACTTGGTTTAAATCCAACTTAGGTGAATGGGAAGTAAAAATACGTAAGCGAGGTGACGATACACTTGACTGATTACGCAATTAACGGCAAGAAAGCAGCTCAATTTGTAGCTGCACTTTCTACTCTCGAAAAGAACAATATTCTAAAGTCCATGGCAAATGCACTCATAAATGAAACAAACTCAATTCTGACTGCCAACGAACTAGATTTGGCTGCTGCCGCTGATTTGAATCTCAGCCCAGCAATGATTGAACGTCTTACATTAAGCCCCGAGAAGGTCAACGCTATGACAGCTGGTTTATTGGAAGTTTGCGACCTCCCCGACCCAGTAGGCGAACAAATTGAACGCTTTGACAGCCCCGACGGACTAGATATTGCCAAAATTCGCGTCCCTCTTGGCCTGCTCATGATGATTTACGAGTCTAGACCGAATGTGACAGCAGATGCGGCTGCCCTAGCGCTCAAATCAGGCAATGCCATCATCTTAAAAGGTGGCAAAGAAGCTGTTCACACCAATGGATGTATTGCAAAAGTTCTTATTGAAGCAGGAACTGCAGTAGGTCTTCCTGAATATGCACTCCAGTTTATTGGCAGTAGCGACAGACAAATTACCAACAGCCTCATGACAGATACAGCTCACGTCGACGCTATCATCCCAAGGGGCGGTCCTGCTCTAAAAAAGGCAATCACCGCCGTAGCAAAAGTACCCGTACTCATGACCGGATCTGGCGTTTGTCATTTGTATATTGATGCTAGTGCGCAACTAGAAATGGCGACTGCCATAGCCATCAACGCAAAAACACAACGCCCTGGGGTCTGTAATGCAATCGAAACCCTGTTAATTCACAAGGATTTCAAAGGGGCTTTTACATTATTGGAAGCATTAATGGCAGCTGGTGTTCACTTGAAGGTTTGTCCCGAAACTCACAAACTGCTAGAAAGTCAGCTGAGATTGTCCCCTATTTCAGAAGTGACCAAGTCCAAATTTGACACGCTGTTCAGTCATGCTACAGAAGAAGATTATGCCGAGGAATTCTTAGCACTCACTTTAGCCATCAAACAGGTTGAGTCTACCGAAGAAGCTTTAGACCACATTCGCTACTATAGCACTGGTCATTCTGAATCTATTGTCACAGATGACCTGCAAGTTGCTGAGCATTTTCTAAATACGGTTGATTCCGCATGCGTTTACCACAATGCCAGCACACGTTTCACAGATGGTGGCTGTTTTGGCTTTGGTTGTGAAATAGGTATTGCGACACAAAAGCTACACGCAAGAGGCCCTATGGGACTTCGTGAGCTCACCAGTTACAAGTATCAAATTCGAGGTCAAGGACAGGTTCGAGGTTAAAGACTACAGCCTGATTTCTTATAGAAGCTTCTTAAAACAAAAAAAGCGTGAGATGTCATGCAGTAGCAACTGCTTGACACTTCACGCTTTTATTATTTTGAGTTACTTGCTGTAGTCGTAGAACCCTTTGCCCGATTTTCTGCCGAGCAAACCGCCTCTGACCATTTTTCTAAGCAGTGGATGTGCTCTGTATTTGCTGTCGCCAAATTCTTTATAAAGAACTTCCATAATTGCTAAGTTAACATCGTTGCCAATTAAATCCGCTAATGCTAATGGCCCAATTGGGTGATTCGCACCAAGCATCATCGCTTTGTCAATATCTTCTGCTGAAGCAACACCTTCTGCATAAATGCCAACCGCTTCATTGATCATTGGAATCAAGATACGGTTAACGACAAAACCAGGTGCTTCTTCAACTTTAACCGGCTCTTTACCGACTCTAACCGTCATGGTGTGAATCGCATCGTAAGTCGCATCGGCAGTTGCTATGCCTCTGATAATTTCAACAAGCTTCATAACCGGCACTGGATTGAAGAAGTGCATACCAATTACACGGTCAGGACGGCTAGTCGCTGCAGCAATTTCTGTGATGCTGAGCGAGGAAGTATTTGTTGCAAATATCGCTTCCGGTTTTACCACGCCATCAAGCGCAGCAAAAATCTTCTTTTTAAGTTCCATATTTTCAGTCGCTGCTTCTATAATAAGGTCAGCATCCTTAAGGGGTTCATCGTCTTGAGAAGGAATAATACGGCCCATAGCTGCAACTTTGTCTTCTTCTGTCATTCTGCCCTTTTCAACGGCTTTTGCAAAGTTTTTCTCTATGTACTTCATGCCCTTATCGAGCGCTTCTTTTTGAATATCTTTCATAACCGTGATGTAGCCGCTTTGTGCAAGCACCTGTACAATGCCTGAACCCATAGTGCCTGAACCGATTACTGCTATTTTATTCATTTGAACGTCCTCCTATCGATTAGTAAATGTGTATTTTTCTTTATTTAAAAACGCCTTCATAGCGCCCTTCTGATCATCCGATGCAAAACAAAGTCCAAAATAACTTTCCTCAATGGTACTTCCAGCCGCTGCATTCATATTGAGTCCCGTGTCGATAGCGGACTTCGAGTAACGGACTGCAAGTTGACCGTTCCCTGCTATTTTCTGAGCCATTTTCATGGTTTCGTCCATAAGTGCATCGGCTTCATAAACGTGATTGACGAGACCAATACGCAGTGCTTCTTCTGAACCGATAACGCCTGACGTATAGATAAGTTCTTTCGCTTTGGCAACCCCTACAACTTTAGGTAGACGCTGAGTGCCCGCAAACCCTGGTGTAATACCCAGTCCTGTTTCAGGCTGTCCAAATTTAGCATTAATAGAAGCTAATCGAATATCGCAAGACAGTGCCAATTCACAGCCACCGCCAAGTGCAAAGCCGTTAATCGCTGCAATGGTTGGTTTGATACATCTTTCAATTTGGCTAAATACTGCTTGCCCCAGTCTTGCAAAGGCTCTGCCTTCTTCGGCTGTAAGGTCTGCCATTTCACTAATGTCTGCACCTGCGACAAAGGCTTTTCCTTCACCCGTAACAACTATGACGTGAACGTTTTCATCGGCTTCCAGTGCTTTGAATATTTGCGCGAGTTCTGTTAACGTTTCAGAATTCAATGCATTTAGAGCTTTCGGGCGGTTCATTTTGACAACCGCGACAGAGCCCTCATGTGATACAAGAACATTTGATTCCATGCTGTTCCTCCTCCATTTTTGCTTCTGCTGCTATTTCCTGAGCTGACTAATGTAAACTCGCCTCCAAAGCAAATCCAATTACAACAAGCATCACAGCGACAAGAGCAGGTATAATGCCCTGATCTTCCATGCCGTCCACTTCATGTCCCCGTCCCTGCTTCCTCATCATACGACCCTTTACCAAATAGTCGTATCGCATTTGGGGCGTCCCAATAAACATGACAGACGCGTAGAGCATGGCAAATACTGCCAGAATAAAGCACATGACATAAATGCCTTGAATGATAGACCATTTAGCTGTAAAAGCAAGAATCGTACCCGCTATAATGCTGATGCCTAGTGCGATTCCAGTCCATATTGCCCACCGTGTTATTTTTTGAATCACTTTGTTCAAACGAATCCCTCCTGATTAAGTTGCCTCGAAATTATTATAACACTGTTTTTTGATAAACCGATTTTTAAATTATTTTGATATATAGAAAAATACACGCTTAATACCACCGTTAATTCAACAAAATTCAGTGATTTACAAAAAAAGTTGAATAAATACAAAATTATTTTATTTTCTGACGATTATCTGCTATGATGTTCTTAAGTGCGACAATTTGCTTTTCGAAACCAAACGGGCTATATATGCCCACTTCAATCATATTTTAGGGGGTTACGACAATGGCTATTCATTCAATGGTAGCAGCACATTCAAAGAGACCAGTGGTTCCAGATATTATTTTTGGCACCAGCAAAGAAGCACAAGATGCAGAGGCTAAATTCGGCAAAGAAGCCGTTATTAATGCCACAATTGGCGCCTTGATGGACGACGAAGGCGAGTTGATTTTCTTTAACTCTGTCATGAAACACATTCGCGAAATGCCAGATGCAAAACTTGCAGCTTATGCACCTATCTCAGGAATCCCAGATTATTTAGAAAGCGTCAAACACGCTTGCTTTAAAGACTTTATGCCAAAAGGCTATATAGAAGCAGTTGCAACCCCAGGCGGCACTGGTGCTATTAAGCACGCTGTCTGGAATTACACAGATATGGGCGATGAAATTCTCACTGCCAACTGGTACTGGGCACCTTATAAAACCATTGCCGAAGAACATGGCAGAAAGCTGAGAACCTTCAACTTCTTTAACTTCGAAACCAATAGCATGGACGTTCCTGCATTCAAAGCAGAGGTAGAAAGCCTCCTTAAAATTCAGGACAGACTGCTGATCATACTCAACACACCAGCCCACAACCCAACTGGCTACAGCGTTTCTGATAGCGAGTGGACAGAAGTCAACGCATTTTTAAGAGAGAAAGCTGCTGAAACTGGCAAAAAAATCATTCTCTTCGTAGACGTGGCGTACATCGACTTTGCCGGTACTGCAGAGGCTTCAAGAAGATTCTTCGGAAACTTTGACAACCTGCCTGAAAACTTGCTTGTGCTTGTTGGTTACAGTATGTCAAAAGGCTACACCCTTTACGGTATGCGTTGTGGTGCTATCCTTTGCGTTGCTGCTAACCAAGAAATTGCGACAGAATTTAAAGATGTCTGCTCATTCTCAAACCGTGGTGCTTGGTCAAATGGCACGCGTGCTGCCATGCATGCACTTGCAGACGCTTACAAAGACCCAGCTTACCTCAGTGCCATTGAAACTGAGCGCGAGTTCTTCAGAGCTCTTCTTGACCGCAGAAACAATGCCTTTATTGAAGCAGCTAAAGAAGCTGGCCTGCGTACTGTACCTTTCACAGCAGGTTTCTTCGTGTCGATTCCATGTGAAGACCCAATGGCAGTAGCGGCTAAACTTAAAGAAGATAACTTGTTTGTTATTCCACTTCAAAAAGGCCTTAGATTCGCCCCTTGCGCTGTTTCAGAAGAAAAATGCCGCAAAGCACCAGCAATGATTAAAAAATATTTATAGCATTTACTTTTAAAATTAGCTTGACTGATTATTCAGTCTATGATTAAATGAGAAACAAATCAGTTAGGTGTTGTTTAAACCACAGCCCCTTCAACTGCATAACAAAGCGAAGATTGAGAGTAGTAGAGCATTTTCAACCTCATAGAGAGTTGGGCACTGGTGGAAGCCCGACAGGAAGAAGCTGTTTGAATGGACTCATGAGCGGAAGCTGAACTTCTGGCATGCCAGAACAAGTAAGCGACACGGGTTTCTCCCGTTACAGAGATAGAATATCAGTGGTCAGCTTTAGCCCCATTCGTATTTGAAAGAGATTGCAGCAACAGCTGCAAACCAGAGGTGGCAACGCGATCATACGCCCTCTATTTGTGATAATCACAAATAGGGGGCTTTTTGTTTACCCAAATTCAGCAAAGTGGCTGAAGAAACCCATTACAAAGGAGGTCCACCCATGAAAAAACTAACCCCCGTAAACCCTAAGCACGTCAAACGCCTAAGCTTGAAATTTGCATTACTGCTATGTCTGAGCTTATCGCTTGCAGGCTGTCAGGCTAAAAGTACAAGCACCACTGACACCGCAGTAGCTACTAGTACCAATGCAGCTGAACACGTCTACCACATTGGCATTACTCAAATTGTCGAACACCCTTCACTAGACGAAATTCGAGCAGGGATTGAAGCCGGCTTAAAAACTCAAGGCTTTGACACCGCTAGTAATTTAGAAATCGATTATGAAAATGCTCAAGGCAACATGGAAAATACCCAGTTGATTGCCCAGCGGTTTGACAGCCAAAAGAAACAGCTTGTCATTGCCATTACAACACCTTCTGCTCAAGCCGCTTTCCAAACCATTCAGAACAGCCCAATCCTATTCTCCGCTATCACCGACCCAGAGGGTGCAGGCCTTAAAGCAAAAGGAATCAGCGGCATAAGCGATATGACGCCAATACAAAAGCAGCTGGATTTGCTAAAAGCCTTACTGCCAAATGCTAAAAAAGTCGGTATGGTCTACAACACTGGCGAACAAAACTCTGTTGTACAAGTTGAACTAGCTAAACAGTTAGCAGCCGATGCAGGCCTAGAACTTGTCTGTACAGGTGTTTCCAGTACAAATGACATGGCCTCTGCTATAGACCAAGTGCTCTCTAAATGTGATGTCTTTTACGCCCACGTTGATAATTCCTTAGCAGCGGCCTTTCCGCTCCTAGTACAAAAATCAGATTCAGCTGGCAAACCAATCATCGGTGCGGTTGAAAAATATGTAACCGATGGCGCCCTAGCTACAGACGGCATCAACAACTACCAAATTGGTTATCAAACTGGCCTCATGGCTGCAAAGGTTCTTAACGGCACCTCTGTAGATGCACTCCCAATTGAAACCATAGAGAAAACAGAGTGCCTCATTTCTAAAAAAACCGCTGAACGTTTTAATGTTCAAGTACCCGAAGCACTAAAAAGCTATCTGATTGATTAATAGCCAAACTGCTTCCCCTAATTTGAAAGGCAGGTGTCCCAATGATCTTTAACTTAATCGCACTCGGTGCCATCTTTTCCTTTCTGGCCCTAGGCGTCGAAATTAGCTACAAGCGACTTAACTTCCCCGACCTGACTGTGGATGGTAGTTTCCCCTTGGGGGCTGCCATTTGCGCAACTTCTATGACCTTAGGCTTACCCCTTCCGCTCTGTTTACTGCTCAGTATTTTAGGCGGATTAACTGCCGGTGCAATCACAGCAGTGCTTCACAATTATTTCAAGCTTTCCGACCTTTTGTCTGGCATACTCACAATGATTGCCCTCTACAGCTTGAACCTGAGAATTATGGGGCGTCCGAATATGCCCCTCATGGGTTTCACCCACCTGTTCCAAGGGCCAAATAGTTGGTTGCCCCTTTGCTTGCTGCTTGGCGTATCTGCACTTCTCGTCACCGTCTTTTTCAGAACCCAAGCGGGTCTGTTGATTAAAGCCGTTGGAGAAAACCCTCAGTTTGCCATCAGTCTTGGAAAGAAACCTGAAACTTATAAAATGATAGGTTTGATGCTCGCGAATGGTTTAGTCAGTCTATCAGGCGCACTACTTTGCCTCTATCAAGGCTTCGCAGATGTCGGCATGGGCCTCGGGATGATGGTCGCCGGACTAGCCTCTGTCATTATTGGAGACAAACTCTTCGGCTCCGTTATTGCTGGCAGCTTCCTCTACCGTGGACTAATTGCAGCTGCTTTTGCTATAGGCATTGCGCCTGGCGACATTAAGCTATTGACTGCCCTTCTCATGCTCTTGATTCTATCTCCTCAACTCCAAAGTCGTTTAAAATCCATAAGAAAAAGGAGGCCCACTTATGCTCAGCTGCAAAAACCTATGCAAAAGCTTTTCCAACAATTATAGTCAAACCACTGTACTCCGTCAGTTAAATCTAGATCTCACGCCTGGCAGTTTCAACGTTCTGATAGGCGGCAACGGCGCTGGAAAATCCACCTTAATGCAGCTCGTATCTGGTGCACTCCAACCCGACAGCGGTAGCATACAACTTGGAACGCTTGACTTGTTAAAAATGAATACCCCAGAGCGTTTTCAGCACCTTGCCTTGGTTCACCAAGACCCTGCTCGCGGTAGTGTCGGTTCGCTCAGCGTGCTCGAAAATTTAGCACTGGCAAAAGCCAAACTGTGTTCTTCCCCGCTAAAACCCGTCATTGCCTTTAAAAGACGCCTAAAAGAGGAACAACGCCGTTACTATACCACTTACTTAAGCGAACTGAACATGGGCTTAGAACAGCATTTAGACACCCCTGTCAATTGTCTTTCTGGCGGACAGCGTCAAGCACTTGCCCTTGCCATGTGTCTCTTAAGCCCTGTTAAACTTCTACTGCTAGACGAGCATACCGCTGCACTTGACCCTAAAGTCTCCGAGCAGCTGATGCAACTCACAGAGTCTTTTGTACGCCGACACCAAGTCACAGCTCTTATGGTTACCCACGACTTAGAACAGGCCGTTAACTACGGCGACCGACTCCTCATGATGCAACAGGGACAAATTACCTTAGACCTGTCGGGCGCAGCAAAAAAGGCCCTTCAAACGAAGGACCTTTTAGAGGTTTATTATCAGCAGCCACCGCTTATCTCAGCTTCAGCTCTACATTTTTAAAGAGAATCAAATAACAAAGTAAAAGCGTTCCCATAACGATGAAAACATCTGCCACATTAAAAATAGCAAAGTTTATAAACCGGAATTCAAAATAGTCGATGACATAGTTTAGACGCATTCGGTCAATCAAGTTACCAATTGCACCACCTGAAATCATTGCCAGCGAAAGGATTAACCACGGCGTAGCACCCTCTTGAATGGACTTGAACATCAACCCGAGAATTAAACAAATAACCACTAGCGTTACTAGAATCAGAAATAATTGTTTATCGCTAAACAAACTAAAGGCAGCACCGTCATTCTTCACGTAGGTCAAATGAAAAATGTCCTTAATTAAAGGATAACTCCCTATAGGTTCTAAATATTTAACGGCTAGAAATTTTGAAAATTGATCTAATAAGACAATTGCCGGTACGAGTAAGAAAAAGATCACGATGTCGCCTCCTCAAACTGTTTCAAACACCTGTCATTTTCCTAGGGTGTCTGTATAATCCTGTATGGTATTATTGGATTGGAGAAACCAATCGTCCACAAGCTTCTAATAACTTATGCCAGAAAGGTCGTTTTGAAAATGCCTCTAAACTGACAGCCACACTGTCCTGTAAATCTTGATAGAAGTCTTGTTCCAGTCGCTTGACCACTTCCTGATCATAAATGAAGGCATTGATTTCAAAGTTGATTTCAAGGCTGCGTATGTCGAGGTTCGCAGTGCCTACAGACGCCCCTATCCCATCCACAAGCAGTATTTTGCCGTGAATAAAGCCCTTGGTATAGCTGTAAATTTTAACCCCTGCTTCAAGGAGTTCCTGTATATTGTCCTGTGAAGCCCAGTAGACAAAGAAATGGTCCTGTTTAGATGGTATGATAATACGGACATCTACCCCGCTCAGCGCAGCGGTTATCAGACCCATCTTAATGCTATCCTCCGGCACCAGATAAGGGGTTGTAATCCAAATCCGATCCTCGGCTGTTGAAATCATTGTGAAATAAGCTTGTAGCAGCGCTTTCCAACCAGAATCCGGACCACTGGCAGCTATTTGCATGGTTGTATTGCCACAGTCTCCTAGCTTTGGAAACATTTCGTTTTCATCTAATACTTGATTGGTGAGAAAGTGCCAGTCATTGAGAAATATATCTTGCAGGGAATAAACAGCTTCCCCCAGAACCTTCAAATGGGTATCTCGCCAAAAACCAAGGTATTTATTCTTGCCAAGGTATTCGTCTCCAATGTTCAAACCGCCGACAAAGCCAACCCGACCGTCCACCACAATGATTTTTCGATGGTTTCGGTAATTAAGCTCTCGAGACAGTACTGGAAATACCACCGGAAAGAAGGGAACAATTTCACACCCAGCGGTCTTGAGTTCTTGAATAAACCCATCTCCAAGCTTCCAACACCCTACGCTGTCATAAATGATTCTGACGCGAACACCTTCTTTGGCTTTCTGAATCAATCTTTCTTTAAATACATTGCCTATATGGTCGTTTCTGATAATAAAAAACTCAAAATGAATATGCTCGTTTGCTTGGTCAATGGCTTCTAGCATGGACTGGTAAGCCGATTCACCATTGGTTAATACGTCTACCCAGTTATTCGCCGAAAAAGGCGCATTGGCGTTTTTAAGCAGCAAATTGATGAGCCGATTATTAACGTAACTGTCATTGCCACCAAAGAGGTCCAGATAGCCAATCATCTCTTTTTGAATACCCGCCGCCTGATCTAGTCGACTTCTGGCTAACGTTCCCTTTTTTCTTGTTCTAAACTTATTCCGGTAATTGCGTCCAAATAAAATATAGAAGACAAACCCAACCCCGGGCAGTAAAAATAAGACTAATAACCACGACATGGTCTTTGCAGGATTTTTATTTTCTAAAAAGATAACCAGCCCTACCATCAGCAGATAGAGGGCGAATGCCCAGTTAAAGAAGGTTTTCATAACGCCGATTAGGGGTGAGTGAAGTCCTTCAATTTTTAACAACAGAAAATAACCCTCATAGACACCAACGCCTATGAGTATCAGCAATACAGCAAATACAACTTTCTTAAGCCACTTGTCCATATGCCCGCTCTCCGTCTCTTCGAATGGTTCTGTCTACTTAATGAGTCGTTAAGGTCTTAATCGGTCTAAATTGACTTCTACTCGGTTGATTTTAAAACCAAGTCCGCTGAATTTTTCCTCGTACTCTGTCATAATATCCCCTTCAATTGGTCTGTGATGCAAATCTAAAGAGATATGCTTCATCGTTAAGTCTAGTTCAGCAAATTCGTTGAGGCTGAACTCAAAGAGTCTCAAGTTGTCAGTTTTGAAGTGAACCCAACCGCCTTCTTTTAAAATGTGGCTATATTGTTTAAGGTAACCTCGGTAAGTCAGACGACGCTTATAGTGTCGCGTCTTAGGCCAAGGGTCTGAGAAATTGAGGTAAATTCGGTCAATCTCTGCTGGTGCAAAAATAGTATCGATGCGATTGGCATTTTCACGGACATAGCGCACGTTTGGCAGGTTGTGATGAGTCGCTTTCTTTAGCGCCTGTGCAATGACTTCTTCTTGAAGCTCCATTGCAATGTAGTTGATGTCGGGATTCATTTCTGCTTGTCCCAATACAAATTTACCCTTGCCACAGCCAATTTCAAGGTGAATAGGATTGTCATTTCCGAAAATTTGTGCCCATTCTCCTTTTCTTTCTTCAGCATTATTTATTAGATAATACGCACTGTATTTTTCCAT
>JBGSUZ010000276.1:0-3057 GCA_041753235.1 Acidaminobacteraceae bacterium | reverse complement strand
TATAGGACTTTGTCTTATAGCCTTTTTCTATTCAAGGAGTGTGATTTTTTTGTCATTAAGAAAAATAGTATGTTTATGGATGAGCACATTGCTCTTGTTAACATCACTGCCAATGCCTGCCTATACCGTAACCCAGCCCATAACTGACCTTGGGAAAGTCAGCATAGACAGCGCTAACGACGCCATAACCTTCTACAGCAATTTGCTTGAAAAAGAAACCCCAGGCGCTTATACGGCTCTCATTAACCACGAAAACGTGAATTTAGAGCAAGCGCTGTTAGCTGCAACAAAGGCAAATGAAACATCTGCTTACTACTTCGTGCCAGAAAGTCAGTTTGGTAACGAGAATGTGTTAAGCATGTACTACGTTGAAAAAGCCGATTTAGTCATAAAAAATGCCGAAGCATTCGAACAGTTTCTTACCAAATACAAAGGTCAGAATATTCCTGACCTACACATTAAACTCCTCAACTACAACGAAAACGGTGGCTACCCTTACAAGAGCCACCCCCTTCTCAACAACAGTTACAGTGTGAAAGATAAAGCCATATACGGTGGTGCTTACATTCGTACCATTCAAAGGTATGTTCTGAGCACTGTGCCGCCTGCTAAAACTTATACCATCGGGACTGAGGCTGAACTTAAAGCCGCTCTTACTGAGAGCGTCAATGCCTTTCATGAGAAAGTTATGCTCGTAGGTTATAACAGCCTTTCTGCACAAGCCATTCAGGACATGCTGGAAAAGCTTAAGCTGACATCGGTTAGCCCGCAGTTCGACTTTTACAGAGGCTTCTACGTTATTTCAAAACAAAACGTCCATACGCTCCAGATTTACTACGACTACGATGCAGATACCTGCAAAAGCTTACTATCAGACGGTCTAAGCAAAGCGTCGGAAATAGTCTCCACACGCGTCACACCAAACATGGACGACTACACCATTGCCAAACTGCTCCAAGACTACCTACTGGATACGGTGAGCTATGACGAATACGCCTACCGTTTCGACCTTGATGACGCGCGCGTCCACGACTTCACCGGCGCCTTCTTTGACCATGTTGCTGTATGCAGTGGCTACGCCAGTGCCTATCGGATGCTACTGGACGCAGCCGGACTGGAAAACTACTTCGTCAGCGGTTCAGCACAAGCCAATTCAACAAAAACAGCAGGCCACGCTTGGAACATAGTCAAGCTGGGCACTCACTATTACCAAGTGGACACTACTTGGAACGACCAGACCGATGATACAGTTCTCCAACACCGCTACTTTGCCCTGAGCGACGCACAACTTGCTCTAGACCACACTTGGAACCGCGCCCTCTACCCCGTCTGTGACGATGGCAGTCTGGAGTACTTCACCTTGAACCATCTGATCTTGACAGATAAACAAACGCTAAACAGTATCGTTGAGAAACAGCTCAAAAATAACAAATTTACTTTTGGTTTTAAAAGTACTGCGCTGAGCAGCAACCAAATCAAGACAGAAATGACCAAACTGCTCAACCAATTCTACCCAGACGGTTATAGCTTTTCTTTTAGAACATATGACGACATTTACGACTACCGCATAACACCGAAGGGCTCTATGCTTCGCCCTTCCTCAGATCCTATTATTAGAGGTTTGAACCTGAATGACATGTGCATTCAAAACGGTACTTTTATGGCTGTTGGCGACAAAGGGCAAATACTCCGCTCGAAAGGTGGCACAGACTGGCAGTTGCTTCCGAAAAAAACAGATAAGAACCTGTTGAGCATTGCCTATGGCAATAAGTACTTTTTAGCCGTAGGTGAGTCCGACACACTGCTCCTGTCAGCCGATGGCGTCCACTTTAAAGCCTATGCCAGTCCAACTAAGCAGTCTATAAAACGGGCTGTGTTTCAAGGTGGTAAGTTCTGGCTACTTGGTGAAAAAGGCTATATGGCCTATTCTACAAATGGCATGAGTTGGACTAAAGTCAGTACAGGGACTACCTATGGACTCAATGACCTCATTTATGCTAAGGGCCAGTTTTTAGCGGTCGGACTACACGGTACACTGCTCACCTCCACGAACGGCATCAAATGGACTTTAAGAAACACTGGCATTTCCACAGAACTCAAAAGTATTGCCTATGGCGGTGGTTACTACATGACAGGTGGCAGTACCAGTATTTTGCTCAAGTCTTCTGACAGCGTTAACTGGCGACAAGTACACTACGACAATAAACTCCTCTTCAACCGAATTGTTTATGCAAATGACGCTTTCCTAGCAGTTGGCAATGACCAGCGCATGGTCATTCAAGCCAACAACAGCTACACTTATATTGCTGGCAGACCCCTGCTCAATAACATTGTAGTTAGTGGCAAGGATGTTTACGTAGTTGGCGACAAAGGACAACTTTATAGCGGCGAAGGCGGCAGTATTCAGGTGCTTTGGCAAGCGCTTGATCAGTTGAAACCGTAAGAGACCAGCCGCGTAGGGTCAATTACATCTATTATCTGGCAATTGGAATTATAAAATGCTATCCTAGTCATGTAACATACATACACTTTAGGAGGATTTTAAATGAAGAAACTAACTTTACTTGCACTGCTCATCAGCATTATGGCCTTAGCCACCGGGTGTGCACCTAAACCAGACGCATCTGTCACTGGTTATTTTGATGCGCTTACCAAGGGAGATTTTGTAACGGCAGATACATATGTAAATGGTGAAACTAAGTTTGATGATGAAGTTCAAGAGAACCTATCTAAGATGATTACCTCTAAACTTACAACGAAGATTCTTGAAAGTAAAACCGATGGTGACAAGGCGACTGTTACTACAGAGATTACAGCTGCTGACATGAAAATACTTATGCCTGCTATGCTTCAAGAAATCCTCCCACAAATTTTCTCCTTAGCTTTTAGCGGCGCAGCAGATGTTGACAAACAAACCTCTGACTTAATGCTCGGCTATTTTACTAGGGCGTGTCTGAAAACTATGACACTACTTACTTAAAATAAAAATTGCTGATACGTAAACAAATGCAAGAAAAGATTCTGCAAGCTTATCATATCTTGTTGCTACTCTGCGGA
>JBGSUZ010000275.1:0-6448 GCA_041753235.1 Acidaminobacteraceae bacterium | reverse complement strand
GGCATTTGTGCAACCGATGAAGACCCCAATAACCCCAATAACGTCATTTTGATGTATACAGGCAGATCACAAAGTAAAGCTTCTAAAGGTGGCGGGATCAACGACTGGAACAGAGAGCACGTATGGGCAAAATCTAGAGGTGACTTCGGCACTGCACCAGGGCCAGGTACAGATTTACACCATTTAAGAGCTACAGATGTTTCAGTAAATGCAACACGCAGCAATTTCTACTTTGATGAGATTTCATCTAGCCCAGAAGCTGTAAGAGACCCTGAAGCGACAGGTTGTTTCTATATCAAGAACAGAGAAGTTTGGGAGCCAAGAGATGAAGTCAAAGGCGATATAGCGCGTATGCTTTTCTATATGGCAGTGCGTTATGAAGCAGAAGACGGCGTTGATTTAGAACTCAACAATGCCATTGTGGGTTCTAGTAACCCATACATGGGCAATCTAAAGGTGCTTTTAGAATGGAATAGAGAAGACAAAGTAGATGCTTCTGAAATTAGAAGAAATAACGTCATCTATGTAGACTTCCAACACAACAGAAATCCATTTATTGATCACCCAGAATGGGCTGATTTGATTTGGGCTAACTAAGCAAGAACATAAAAAAAGAACCTGACAATCTTAAAGATTGTCGGGTTCTTTTTCGAAGAAGACTCTTTCAGCCTGTTCTTTAGTTTTGTAAATATGGTCAAGGAGCGCATCGACTTGTTCTTGAAAAGCTTCGCACTCCTCACGGGGAATGTTGTAATAGAGGAATAGGTCTTCAAATTTTTTGATAGTTTTAGTGAGCTCATTGCCTATATTTAAAAAGTAATTGATGTTATGACTTTTTACTGCATTTTTAAACTGAGCTAAATCTATTTCTATAACTGAAATCAATTCTTGTTCTGTATTGGTAACTTTGAGTGCCAATGGATAGGGTTTTACACGCTCCAGAAAGAACTTATTTTTGTTATTGATATTATAGACGTACTCGATTTCAATACCTTCAAGGTTAAAGCGAACATAGCACATTTTGCTATTGACGAGCTCAACCTTGGCGCCCATTTGAACAAGTTTCATTTCGTGTTCACTGGCTTCAGAGATGACATAAGATTTCATGACAAGGCCTCCTGAACTTTAGAAGTAGAATAGAGTGATGTAAATTGATATAGCGCCAATGCTCAGAAGCATGATAGGAAAAGCCACTTTCATATAATCAAGGAATAGAATCTTGTGGTTTCTCTTTTCAAGCATACCGCCAATGATTACGTTGCAAGATGCGCCGATAAGGGTTCCGTTACCACCAAGACAAGCACCTGCTGCTAATGCCCACCAAAGAACCGGTGATTGAACACCTGTTAATGACTCCATGTTTTGAAGGAGTGGAATCATGGTTGCGACGAAGGGTACATTGTCAAGAATAGAGGAAAGGATAGCAGCCACCCATAGAATGAGCATGGCTGTAAAGAAAAGATTACCTTGTGTTATAACGACAATTTTTTCAGCCATAAATGAAATTACGCCGACTTTTTCGAGGGAGCCTACTAAGATGAAGAGACCGACGAAGAAGAAAATGGTATTCCATTCAATTTCCATAAGTATTTCTTCAGGGTCAAGGCCGCTGAGAAGGAGTAGTATGGTTGCACCGCCAAGGGCAATGGTTGCGGATTCAAGCCCGAGTGACTGATGCAGGATAAAGCCCAGAATGGTTGTAATGAGTACAGTGGCACATTTAACTAAAAGACCTTTATCGCTGATGGTTTTGGTTTCATCCAGCGCAAAGATAGCAGCTCTGTTTTCTTCCGTCGCTTTCAAGGATTTGCCATAAATAAGCTTCATAGAAAGAATCATAATTACAAAAGCGATAACACAGATAGGCACCATATTTTTAGCAAAATAAAGGAAGTCAAACTTAGTTGCCGAGCCAATCATAATGGTAGTCGCATCACCGATGATTGTTGCAGTACCTCCAATGTTGGAAGCGAAAATCATAGGTATCATGAAGGGAATAGGGTTCATTTTCAGTGTATCTGCAATAACAAATGTCACAGGTGCCAATAAAAGAATTGTTGTTACATTATCGAGTAAGGCAGAAGAAATTGTTGTGGTTAAAGCGAAAAGGAAAACAATTTTCCAAGGGTCGCCGTTGGCAAGCTTAGCCATTTTTATGGCTAAAAATTGGAAGAAACCTGTTCTTTTTAAAATGTTAACAATAATCATCATACCAATTAACAACCCAATGGTGTTAAAATCGATAATGCCAAAAGCTTCCTCTTGGCTGAGAACATGAAAACCGATCATAAGTACAGCACCGAGAAGCGCAACGATCATGCGGTTAACCTTCTCTGAAATGATGGTAATATAGCTGAGTGAGAAGATACTCACAGCTATTAGTAAATGATTGCCCATAGATTAATCCTCCATTGAATAAATAGTCCTTAGTTAGCATACTCCTATTATTTTTCTTTTCAAGCCCTAAAACGAAACTCTATCGTAAATTAACCAAAGGAAAAATATACAGTATATACATATACCTAAGTTGTATAAACGCTTAATAATCAAAAGTAGAAAATCCTCAAAACCAGCAAGTGTTGTGTACTTTTATCTAAACACCGCATACTTTGTGATTGAATTAACGAAAAAAGACGAGTTTTATTGTTAATAGTGTACAACAACTTGCACAATGAGGTTATGCACGCATAATAGGATAAAAGTATACAATGCCAGATTACCAGTTATTAACCAAATTGTTATTACTATTTTTTCGTTTCATGATATAATAAGCCAAGGCATTTAGAATGAGATTACGACAAAGGAGGCGATGTAAAAGGTGAATAGTGACCAAGTGAATAGTGAATTAGCGCCAGAACTGCTATTAACCAATCTGAAAAGATTACGTTGAGCAGTTGACGAGGGACGGGGTTTATCGAAAATTCGGCGGATGCCCCGCGGTCAGACTGTGACCGATAAATGCACTACAAAACCACGAAGCAATTTGTGGGACAGAAGGTGCAAGACAGTTTTAAGGCGAACTACGCCCATTTTTGTGATGTACAAAAATAGCGAAAATACAAAGCTGCTGGACGGCTTTTTTTATTTTTTGAAAGATTAAACCTCATAAGAGGGTATTTGTGTAAGAACCATTCTAAAATTGCCGCTTGTCTAAAGTGGGAAACATCGTGTTTCTCAGAATGAACTAAAACTAAGGAGGCATTTATAATATGTGTGGAATCGTAGGATATGTTGGTAGCAATCAAGCACTTCCAGTGCTTTTAAACGGACTTGAAAGATTAGAATATAGAGGTTATGATTCAGCGGGTGTTGCACTCGTTTCTGGTGAGCATGTGGAAGTTAGAAAAGCAAAGGGTCGTTTATCCAATTTAAGAGAGATGCTGGAAAAAGAGACAATTAACTCATCGGTTGGCATAGGCCATACGCGCTGGGCAACTCATGGCGCGCCATCGGTACTTAATGCCCACCCTCATGTTAATGAAAAAAGAACAATTGCGGTTATTCATAACGGGATTATTGAAAATTATATGAGCTTGAAAGAATGGCTTATCGAAACAAGAGGCATTGAATTTAAGTCTGAAACAGATACAGAAGTTATTGCACATTTAGTTGATTATTTTTATGAGGGTGATCTGCTAGAAGCGGTGAACAAAGCCGTTAGCAAAATGGAAGGAGCCTATGCAATAGGCGTCATTTGTAAGGATGAGCCAGACAAAATTGTTGCTGTGCGTAAAGACAGCCCGCTAATTGTAGGTCTTGGCGAAGGTGAAAATTACATTGCTTCAGATATTCCTGCTATTTTGAAATACACCAAGAAAGTTTATTTAATTGAAAATGATGAAACGGTTCTTTTAACCAAGGATAAGGTAACCATTTTCAACCGATTAGGCAAAGAAGTTAAAAGAGATATTTATGAAGTGACTTGGGACATGGACTCAGCAGAAAAAGAAGGCTTTGAACACTTCACGCTTAAAGAAATTCACGAACAGCCTGCAGGCGTTCACGCAACACTTCATAGAAGACTCAACGAGCGCAAGGACGAAATTGTTCTTGAAGGCTTCAATATGAGCAAGGAAGAGCTTGAGGGCTACAACAAGGTTTATATAGTAGCTTGTGGGACAGCGTATCATGCCGGGCTAGTTGGCAAATATGCCATTGAACGCTATGCAAAGATTCCTGTCATTTGCGACGTGGCATCAGAATTTAGATACAGAAATCCATTTATAGATGATAAAACGTTGTTTATTGCCGTTTCACAGTCAGGTGAGACTTTAGACACCCTTGCAGCACTTAGAGAAGCTAAGCGTCATGGCGCTCGGGTTATCAGTATCGTTAACGTTGTAGGCAGTTCCGTAGCAAGAGAGTCAGACGATGTATTCTACACATGGGCAGGTCCAGAAATTGGCGTAGCGTCAACAAAGGCTTATACAACACAATTGATGGCCTTCTACCTAGTCGCACTCTACATGGGCAGACTTAATGGTAAACTTTCAGACGAACAGTACAGTGAAGTACTTGAAGCCCTTAAGACAATAGATGTAAAAGTAGCGAAGGTACTTGAGCAAGAAGCGGATGCACAGAAGTTGGCAGACGAGCAGTTTAACAATGAGTCTATCTTCTTCATGGGTCGTGGTGTAGATGTGGACACAGCTGTAGAAGCGTCACTTAAACTCAAGGAAATTTCTTATATCAATTCATTTGCGATTGCAGCAGGTGAGTTAAAGCATGGCACAATCGCTTTAATTGAAGAAGGTACGCTAGTCATGGCTGTTGCAACCCAAGAACGTCTTTATGATAAAATGCTTTCTAACATCAAAGAAGTTAAGGCAAGAGGTGCTTATGTGGTAGCTGTTGCTCAGGAAGGCAATAATGAAATTGAAAAGTATGCTGATCGTGTATTGTTCATACCAAGAACAATGGACGAGTTAGCACCAATTCTCAGCATTATTCCACTCCAACTCTTTGCTTATTATGTGTCTGTTGCCAGAGGCAATGACGTAGACAAACCGAGAAACCTTGCAAAGAGCGTAACGGTAGAATAAGTAAACTTTAAATTAAACTCACTCCAATATATAGTGAAATAACTATTGAGGGGTGAGTTTTTTTATGCCCAAATTAAGGTGGTATAAGTATCCAAATGCTTTTATAAAAACACTCGTGGTGTGCGAAAAAACACACTGAAAATACAAAGTAAAGTTTGTTAATTATCAAACAAATTTTCAAAAAAACAATATGATTATACAATATTCTTAGATATAAAAAAATAAAGCGTTGAAATAATAGGCATTAATAATAAACACATGAGTGCAATTCTTCACAATTTATAAAAAAAACAAAACAAAAAAACTTTTTTCTATTGATTTGCTTTATTTTTCTGACAATTTTATATATTATATTTATATACGATGAAAAAAGCATTGGAGGCTTTTTTCAGATAGAGAGAACGATGCGTCAGTGGGGTGTGAAAATTGAGATTATATTCGGATGAAAAGATTGAACTGATAGCCAAAGGGGACGGGCTATTTATCAAGTGCCGTAAGCCTATGGAGCTAAAAGTTGTTAATGAACTGGTAAGCGACATGCCTAGACTTCAAGTTGGCAATTTTACAGCACTGAGAGATGCACTAATTAAGGCTAGTGGTGAAGAGGTCTTTATAGGTGCTTATAAGCCTGAGATTGAGCTGGAAATATCCAAGGATGGATTAGCAGCTTTTATTAAGCTTAACATAACAAAAGAAGACTATGAAAGCAGGGCAGCGCAAGTAGCTTCGGATATTATTGGATTGCTACAAGTTGAAGAAATTACAGTAGGGGTTAAAACCGAAGTTTTAGATGCACCGCTTGAGGTTCAAAAAAGAATTCAAGTTGCTCAAGGGATCGTGCCGATTCCGGGAATTGATGCAAAACTAAGCTACTATAAATTGTCGGAGAAAAAGCCAGAATTGAAAACTGATGGTGGTGTAGATCATTTTGACATTCACTTGATTGACCCAATTGAATCAGGTGATTGGCTGGGTGAGAAAGTACCTGCGACGGAAGGTGAAACAGGTCTCACTGTTAAGGGCGAAACTATACCAACCAAACCGGGCAAGGATCTACAGTTGAAATATGATTTAGAGACAGTTCAAAAATTCGAAATGGGTAATGGAAATTCCGTACTGCGGGCAAGAATTACTGGTGCAGTTGCAATTGTTAATCAATGTATTGCGGTCGAGAATCATTTAATCATTGAGGGCAATGTAGACTACTCAACAGGTAATGTAAGTTTTGATGGGTTTATTACTGTAAGGGGCACGGTTGAAGATTGTTTTTCTGTTCTAGGGACAAAAGACGTCTCTATTTTGGGGCCGATGGGTGTTGGTGCTGTAGAAAATATTGAATCCAAAGAAGGCTCAGTCCTTATTCGTGGTGGTATGAACGGCAAAGGGACAGGGCGGGTCAAAGCTGG
>JBGSUZ010000274.1:0-3135 GCA_041753235.1 Acidaminobacteraceae bacterium | reverse complement strand
GAACCAGTGACCCCTTGCATGTCAAGCAAGTACTCTAACCAGCTGAGCTATAACCCCACATCTCATTAATACAATATTTATTATACCTATCTCATTTTAAAAGTCAACGCCTTTTTGCAATTTTAGTTTATTTATAAATGTTCGTTTGGTTCCATTTTGTTTATTGCTTTGAAAAACAAATCCACTGCCCACGGATCAAACTGATTTCCTGCACCTTTGGCAATTTCTGTAGCCGCTTGTTTAAAAGTCATTGGATCCCTGTAAACCCGTTCACCGGTAACGGCTACAAAGGAGTCTACTACCGCTAGCATCCTAGACAACAATGGAATCTGATCGCCTTTTACACCATCCGAACTGCCGCGTCCATCAAATCGATGATGATGATATAAAATATATTTGGATATTTTTTGATGTTGCGGGCTCATATCAGCTATTCTAGCCCCTGTTTCACAATGGCGACGAATTGTTTTTTTATCATCATCGTCTAAAAGCTTGGTAGTGTAAGTTTCTTCGTCTAAGCAAATCATACCAATGTCGTAAACATCGCTTAAAAGAACAGCTTCCTTCACAAGCCCATTAGTAACTGGGTCTAGCAGGCACATTGCCGTCATTAGTTCTCTTACCCTGCCCGTCACCTTGTCGCCTTCATAGTAGTGACTGTTCATTTTTCGGTATAGGTAATTGAATAAGTCCTCATAAAAACGGCGCTTCATTTGATTTTTTCGGGCATACATATTTTCATCCGCTTTGGTAATACAAAGTCTTATATTCTCAGTCGCTACAGTTTTCGTATAGTGACCAACCGCTATGCTGAGTGGGCCAAGCTTCGTCATGCGTCTTTGTGCAGAAGCCAGAATTCGCTGGCAAATTTCCTCCGCAGCGCCTTCATCTGTTTCTGGCAAAAAGAGGAGAAACTCGTCGCCACCAATACGCGCAACCAAGTCCTCTGTCCGACAGGCATTACGAAGCACATCTGCACTCATGCGGATGATGTCGTCGCCTTCACTATGCCCCATCAGGTCATTAGATATTTTTAAACCATTGAGGTCAGCCATGATTAAACTGATTGGCAGTTGTCTACTCGTATTGAGTCGGTCAATTTCCTCATCTAAGTAGTTGCGATTGTAAAGACCTGTCATACTGTCATGGAATGTCAAATAGTTCACGCGACTTTGAAGTTCTACTTCTCCGGTGATATTGGTCAAGGTTATGGCGCGACCTAGGTGAATGCCATCCTCTGACGTAATGTTTGCGATTTTCATAATCACAGAGTATTTTTTCTCTGTATGGGTGATTATGTGACATTCTATATTGCCCTTCGTTGGATTGTCAGAGATCTGATCTTCTGTGTCATGCCAAAAAGCTTTGAAATAATCATTGGCTCGCTTACCAATATAATCATCTTTTATGTCTAAAAGCTTCCTGCCTGGTAAATTAATGTAGTTAATCTTACCAAATTCATCTTCTGCAATGACGCCGTCTACTACGCTTTCGAGGATTGCTTCTTGCCAGCGTTTCTGGTTTTTCAGCTCTTGGTTATGTTCTGCCTTGGCAATGCTCAATTCTATGTTAAACTGTAGTTCTATAGGGTCTATCGGCTTCATCATGTAGCTGCTGCCTTGACTTAACTTAATGGTCTCAATCAATGACAAATCTGCACTAGCCGTTAAAAATATGACTGGCGTTTCCTTTAATTTGTGAATTTCTGAAGCCGCTTCTAAACCATTCATATCACTTTTAAGCCAAATATCCATCAAAATAACGTCTGGCTCAAGTTCCAAAGTTTTTTGAATGGCTGCCTCCGCAGTATCTACAACATCCAGACAGCAGTAGCCCAGTGAAACCACCAGATCTCTAAGCTGATTGGCTATCATCACCGAATCCTCTACGATTAGCAATTCAGTTTTTTTCATGTCTTCACCCCTCTTTCCTCGGAAGGCTTTTATACCTTGCTCATCCAGGAAACGCATTTTGTTTAGCTATTCCATTGGTTAATACCCCAAAATAGGGTATGATAATAAAAATAAAAGGAGGGCCTTACAGTGACACAGATCAACTTCAAAGCAGTTTCACTCTGCAACGAAATTAACCTCAATGCCATTGCCGCCCATTTTGGCATTAAGAAAAAATTTGAATGGGAAGATTTCCTACGACTCAACGCCTCACAACTTAAAGGTGTTTTGAAGGAACACGACAACAAATCGGTTAATATTTTCGCCTTTGGCGCATTGGTATTTGTCAACTTGCAACACCATGAAATAATGGATGTGCTTAACTACTTGTCGGCTGTCGAGCCACGTCTTAGCAACACCAATTTCGATTTCGCAGATGATTATATGCTGGAAGTTCGAAAAGAAGACGAAATTTCAGACGATGAAGCCCACTTTACCAACGACGCCATGATTACAACCGAATTTGGTTACTATCAAATGGATATACTCTCTGTGGTACTGGCAAAATCTGTTGCCCTTGAGAAAATCGAAAACGATATCGAGATACTCCTTGATGAAATTGAATTGGTGATTACCGCCATGCAAACGGGTAAACTAAGCGTTCGTGACGAAAAAATCGCTAGAATTTCAGCTAGAATTTTAAGTTTTAAGTATAGCACCATTTCTTCTATTATGATTCTGGATAAACCAGATTTGACTTGGAATAATGAAAACGCAGAAAAATTATATACTGCTATGTCACACCTTTTCGAACTCGATGAGCGCTACAATAAAGTCCAAATGAAATCTGAAACCCTTATGGATATTGTACAGGTTTTTACAACCTTTACACAGCACAAAAAAGCCAATACTTTAGAATGGATGATTATTCTACTGATTGTCTTTGAAATTGTCATTTCACTCATTGAATTCTTCCATTTAAATCCTTTCAATCCCATGTAAACAGCACATTGGATTGAGAATCGACTTGATTTTATTTCAAAAAACCTCTAAAATCAAAACATTGTGCACTAAATGTGCAATTATAAATTGATAAGAGGTTTTTTTTATGCGCAAAAATTTTAAATCACAAGTACTCTTCTATCTGCTAACGCTGTCTTTAATTGGACATCAAACCGTGTATGCCTTTGCCGAGGAGCCAGTAGAGTCAAAACCTTTACTAATTTTAATGCTTCATCATTTT
>JBGSUZ010000273.1:0-2128 GCA_041753235.1 Acidaminobacteraceae bacterium | reverse complement strand
CTGAGTTTTGGCATTTTTATGTCTACAAATGCAAGGTCTGGTCGCTTGTTTTTTACAAGGTCAATCAGTTCTTCGCCGTTACTGCCTTCACCGACTATCTCAATTGGCAGCTGTAACTCTTCAAGCATACTTTTAATGCTGGCTCTCGCTAAGGTTTCATCATCAACAATAACTACTTTCAACATCAAGTACCTCCATTGGAATACTTATTATTACCTTTGTGCCTTCGCCTTTTACACTCTCTATCTCAAATGTACTATCACTATAGGCCAATTTTAACCTTTCAGAAATATTCTTAAGTCCAACAGACTGAGTCATATCAAAAAGCGAATAGTCAAAACCTGCGCCGTCGTCAATAACTTTAAATACAAGAAAATCACCTTTTAATGTATTCAACTGCTCCCCGCAAATAATTAAGTGAACTTCTTGGTCAAGTGGCTCTAAGCCATGTATTATTGCATTTTCAATAAGCGGTTGAAGTAGCAGTTTAGGAATAAGATAGGCCTTGATAGCATCATCCATGTTAATTTCATAGCACAGACGCGTATCAAAACGCAGTTTTTGAAGTTCTAAATAACGCTCTAAATACTTAAACTCATCTTCTACCTGTTCATGTGTCCTGTGTCCTAAAATGTAGCGCATCATGCCCGTCAAAGACATAATGCCTTTTTCAAGCAACTTCTGTTCCCCCATACGATTTAAGGCGACAAAACCATTGAGCGTGTTATATAAAAAATGTGGTTGAATCTGTGATTGTAATGCAAAATACTCTGCGTTTCTCAAATTTAGAACCGCTCTATACTCACTTTGAATATGTTGATCTAGTTTTTCAATCATTGAATTAAGCGCTGTTCCCAATTTGCCTATTTCGTCTGTCGTATCTACCGCACATTTTACGGACAAATCTCCATTTTCAGTACTTTGCATGACCTTTATCATTTCTACAAATGGGTCAGTTATACGCTTTGACAGCATTTTAAAAACAGAGAAAGTCACTATTGTCCCAATAAATGCTAACAGAATACCAACCGCATAAATCCAGCGCGCTTGGCTTTTCATTTCTGACTGAGAAAGCAAAACATAAACATGCCAGTTTGAATCCCCAATGGAACTTGATATGACCTCATAACTGTCTTTTTCACCTTCAATTTGAGATTGATTTGTTAAAATTTGTTCAATCATATTGGAAGTAATTTGACCACTCGAATGGATTATCTGCTGATTTTCGTCAAATACAGCCACTATAGAAGAAACATTGAAACTAACGTTGTCAAAGATTCGTTTTAATGCAACCGTATCTGCATCAGCCATAATTACGCCCACTGGCTGCTGAGTATATGGGTTTTTAATTAGCCTAGATACCGAAAATACTTGCTTGCTCTTGTCTCCAGTCCAGTAGTCTTGAACATGAGGACTGATAAAGGCGGCCTTGCCATTTGAATCTATTGCCTTTTGATACCAGTCCTGCTCCTCAAAAGGGTAGCCTGGTATAACGCCGCCCTGTACGGTACTACTCACCTCAAAAACTGCTTTGTCAAAGGTTATAAGCACGGTTCCCGCAATATCTGAACGGGTATTTTGAAAAATATTTCTAAGCATGCCTTTTATGGCTCTGTCCGCTACCAATTTCTCATATGTTGTCGAAGTCTTATAAGCACCGCTGCTGTGCAGGTCTAGGGCATAAATAGACTCTTCACTGAAATATGGTGACATGGTCAAGCGCATCAAGTCATCCAAATAAGTCTCGATATTCAAGTTAATGGCTGAAAGAGTGCTTTTAGTTAAAAAAGCTGTTTCAGTTGCAATTTGGTGCTGATAGTACGCAGGCATAATGGTGACCATCATCAAAGCAGGAACCATAATAATGCTGATATAAATGACTGTCAGCTTCCACCTCAGTGAATTTCTAAACTTCCATTTTTTATTACGCATTGGTGTCACCCCTTTTACCCGCTCTTGAAACGAAAAGAATCCCCTGTCACTTTGTTTTCAATTATATCGAATTTTATGACAAATTACACCTAACCTTTGACTGCTCCGTCTGATATACCCTTAATAAAGTACTTTTGAAGGGCTAAATACAGCAGTGCTAAAGGTAACATACCTATCATACAGCCCGCAGCCACAA